>JAICUM010000032.1 GCA_025935855.1 Pirellulales bacterium
AAGACCGACCGCGTTATTATGCAGCGCTGGATGAGGCGCGGCTCGAAGGCGAGGATCTGACGAGCTGGCTTGAATATTGCGCCGAAGGATTGCGGCAAACGCTCGAGCGGGTCTGGCTGCGCATTCAAACGTTCAATCTGAAAACAACCGAGAAGATTGTGCTGCGACCTAAACAAGAACGGCTGTTGGAACTGCTGCGCGATCACGGAAGCATGGCACCGGCGGAAATCTGGGCGGCCCTCGATATCTCGCGGCAGGGGGCCATGGACCTGTTGCGGCCGCTCCTGGATGCGGGCGTGGTGGAAAAGGTAGGCGGTAAGAAGACTGGGCGTTACGCCCTGTGCAAGCCATGAACGAAGCCGAAACACGGGCGGAGCTGGTGGATCCCGCGCTGTGGGCGGCGGGGTGGGGGGTCGTTGAGGGGAGCCGGGTGCGGCGGGAGCAGATCACGCTGGGGCGGCTGCAGGGGGCTGGGCGGCGGGCGCGGGGGGACGTGGCCGACTATGTGCTGGTCTATCGCGGGCAGAAGCTGGCGGTGATCGAGGCGAAGAAGCGCGATGCGGCGGACACCGAGGGGCTAGCGCAGGCGAAGCGGTATGCCGAGATGCTGCAGGCGCGGTTCGCGTTTTCGACCAACGGCGTGGGGGTGTACCGCGTCGATCTGGAGACGGGGACTGAAGGATATGTGCCGAGGTATCCGACGCCGGAGGAACTGTGGGGGGCGGCGTTTGCCGAGGAGAACGCGTGGCGGGAGCGATTCGCGGCTGTTCCCTACGAGACGCGCGGCGGGCAGTGGGAGGTGCGGTACTATCAGCACAATGCCATCAACAACGTGCTGGAAGCGATCGTCGGCGGACGGGACCGCATTCTGCTGACGATGGCGACTGGCACCGGGAAGACGGCGGTTGCGTTTCAGATTTGCTGGAAGCTGTTTCATAGCCGGTGGAATCTGAACGATTGGCGGCGGGACCGGGAGCCGGGACGCCGGCCGCGCATCCTGTTCTTGGCGGATCGAAATATTCTGGCGGACCAGGCGTACAACAACTTTTCCGCGTTTCCGGAAGATGCCATGGTGCGCATCGATCCGGAGATCATCAGGAAGAAGGGGCGCGTGCCGAAGAACGGGAACGTGTTCTTCACGATCTTCCAGACATTCATGACGGGGAAGAAACCCGACGGCGAGCCGGCGCCGAGCTTTGGCGATTATCCGCCCGATTTTTTTGATCTGATCATCATCGATGAGTGCCATCGAGGCGGGGCGAATGATGAAAGCACGTGGCGGGGCATTTTGGAATACTTCGCGCCGGCGGTGCAGTTGGGGCTGACGGCGACGCCAAAACGGAAGGTGAACGCGGACACGTACCGGTACTTCGGCGAGCCGGTGTACATCTACTCGCTGAAGGAGGGAATCAACGACGGTTTTCTGACGCCGTTCAAGGTGCGGCAGATATCGACGACGCTGGACGAGTATGTGTACACGTCGGATGACGATGTTGTGGAAGGAGAGATCGAAGCCGAGCGGCGGTATAAGGAACCGGACTTCAACCGGGTGATTGAGATTAAGGAGCGCGAGCGATATCGGGTGCAGGTATTCATGGAGCTAATTGACCAGCGGCAGAAGACGCTGGTCTTTTGTGCGAACCAGGATCATGCCTTGGCGGTTCGCGATCTGATCAATCAGCGGAAGATGATCGCCGACCCGAATTACTGCGTGCGCGTGACGGCGGACGACGGAGAAATTGGGGACCAGTTCTTGCGAGCATTTCAGGACAATGAGAAGACGATTCCGACAATTCTGACAACCTCACAGAAGCTCTCGACCGGCGTGGACGCACGGAACGTGCGGAACATCGTGTTAATGCGACCGATCAAATCGATGATCGAGTTCAAGCAGATCATTGGGCGCGGCACCCGGCTGTTCGATGGGAAGGATTACTTCACGATTTATGACTTCGTGAAGGCGTATGAGCACTTCAACGATCCGGAGTGGGATGGCGAGCCGGTGGACCCGCCGCAGCCGGGCTCCCCGACTGAGCCGGAGCCGACGGGTACTGAGGGGGGCGCGGGAGGTCCTGGTGGAGAAGTCGATCCGCCGAAGCCGCCGCGACCCGTGAAGATCAAGATCAAGCTGGCGGACGGCAAGGAACGGACCATTCAGCACATGGTGGCGACGACATTCTGGAGTCCGGACGGCAAGCCAATGTCCGCGGCGGAGTTTATCGAAAGGCTTTTCGGGCAGTTGCCCGAACTGTTTAAGGATGAAGATGAACTGCGTCGGCTGTGGAGCCAGCCGGAAACTCGTGCGAAGCTGCTCGACGGGCTTGCGGAACGCGGCTACGGACCTGAGCAGCTTCGCGAGATCACGCGGATGATTGACGCGGAAAAGAGTGATCTGTTTGACGTGCTGGCATACATTGCGTTCGCGCTATCGCCGATCAGCCGGGAGGGCCGGGTGGCGGAGCGCCGTGAGCCCATCTTGTCACACTATGCGGACAAGCAGCAGTTGTTTGTGGATTTTGTGTTGGATCAATATGTTCGCGAGGGGGTGGGGGAATTAGATTCCAGCAAACTGCCGCATCTTTTGGAGCTTAAGTATCACGCGGTGAGTGATGCTGTGACCGAGCTTGGAAGCGTTTCGAGCATTCGAGATGTGTTTGTCGGCTTCCAGCAATATTTGTATGCTCGGCAAAGTGCTTAGTCGGGTTAACGCTCCGTAAATCGCGAATTCATGCGGAATGAGCCGATTGGTTTTTGTTTGCCGGACCAGAGGGCGTCGTATTCGGTTTGGTCGACTTCGCCGTGGGGCATGTTGAGGAAGGCGGTCCCCGGGAGAGGGGGAGCTAGACCTAGCTTGCCGCGGAGGCGCGGCGCTTTGTGCCAGCCAGAAACTTGTCGCGGTGGATGATTGTTGCCAGAGCGGATTATGCACGCGGGGACGACAGGATTCTGGTAGAATAACGAATCCCACGGACGTGGCGCCGGGGGCTGGGTCGGCGAGGCTTTTTTCGGCGGCGCTTGTTCGATGGCTCTTCGTGCTCGCGAGAAAGAGGCCCATGCAACTTTTTGAAATTCCTAGTGAGCTTGCTAGCAGCCGGCTCGCGGGACAGGGCGGATCGTTTATCCCGCAAACGGTGACGGGCGCTACGTGGTACGGCAGCGAAGATGAAGTCGTGTTGGGCGCGGTGATGCCCAGTGAAGACGGTTCTTGGCGATACACGCTGCTGGTGCGGACCGGGAACGGTGAGTATCAGCGGCTCAAAGTGAATGAGGGCTACGAGACGCAGGCTCAGGCGCGGGCTGGGTTGTTCAACCAGAGCGACCTGCGGCACGCGTAGGGCGGGCGAACTTGAGGCAGCAGCGAGGCGGCAATCCATTTAACCACGAGGCCGATATGGCTTTTAAGAAGGGCGATCGAATCCAAACGGAAGACGGGCAGGAGGGCGAGATTCTTTTCGTCGATAAGGGAGGCGAGGAGGCTCAAGTCGCCTTGCGGCGGGTGAGCCTGAAGGTTCGCACGGAGTCGTTGCGACTGTTCGATCCGGACTCGGCTGAGCGGCCGCTGGCCGTGGCTGATGAACCGAAGAAGCGCCGAGTGAGTCGCAAGCCGAAGGGATAATCGGCCTCACGACCGGCGCGGCGTCTGCGGTTTGCAGTGCCGTTGGGAGTCGTTCCGGTGGCGGGAATGGAGGCGGCCGCTTATCCGTTGCCCTCTTCCTTCACCAGGCGTCGCCGTAGCCGCTCGCGGCGCTGGCGGGCTTCTCTCAGGATGTTCTCTGGCAGGCCGGGCATGGTGAGCATGGCGGCCAGGTCGTCCGCGGCCTTTTGATCTTCGTTGATCGCGGCGTAGGCCAGGGCTCGGTTGTAGGCGGCCATGCCTTTGACATCCGCGGGGATGTGCGGCGACTCGATCGCGGCGGTGTAGTCGGCAATGGCGCCGAGATAATCTTTGTTGCGGGCCTTGGACATTCCCGATCGATAGAGGGATAGCGCTTTACCGCGACGAGAAACGAGACTCGACAGCCAGTGCTTCAGATCCATCGTGACGGACGCTCAACCAAACGGTGCGGGGGACGGCATGGAGCCGGTATTGTAGCGTGAAATGAGAAGTTAATGAGCGCGATATCGTTGCGAGAGCGTCAGCCTTTTTCGGCGAGGCGCTGCTCGACGCGGCCGCAGTTGGGACAGACGATCATCAGCAAAAACCCCTGCTGCCAAGCCTGATCAAAGCCGCGAAGCTGGCCTTGGGCGGCATCTTCGTCGATGCTTTGCCGGGGAACTTTGGCCTGGGCGCCACAGCGCTGACAGACGACTGTTTTGGGTAGTTCCATTTCTACACCGGGTCCTTGAGCCGATGAATGGCGAGCAAATCGAACTCGTTAACGTTCCTCCGGCGGTCGGTTAATTGGTCGGGAGCGAGGGCGCCGTAGGTTAGCCTTGACGGATGAGGGCGTCGAAAGCTCTTTCGCGCGAATGGCGCTCGCCGGCGGCCAGGCGATCGTAGACGCCATTCTCGCCGCGGCGCAAGAGCACGAAGCGCCAGAGCGGGCCGTTGGGCATCACCGTCGCGAGATGTACGTCGTCGTCGCTGGCGTACCAGTCGGCGTGTTGGGCTTCGACGGGAAAATAATGGCCGATCTGGCCGGCGAGCAGTTCGTGGGCCTCGTCGCAGGTGATGCGCGCCATTGGCCGGAACAGGTCATCGGGCGGGGGAAGCGTGACGTGGTCGTCGATGCCGTCGCGCAGGGATGAGTCGTCTCGCATGGGAGGGAGCGGCGAATCGGTGTGACGTGGCGAACGGCTCTTGTGCGGCGCGGCCTGGTTGGAAGGACCGACTTCAAGACGAGGCGGCGCTGTGCAGCTTGGAGATTTTTTTCGGCGTGGGGCCGGCGGCGGCTTTGGCTCGTTCAGCCAGATCGCGCTCGTGACGCTTGGCGACGGCGAGTTGTCGCTGGCGCGGCGCGTCGGCCTGCTGCACCGCGCACTGGGGGTGAATGCCGGTCAGCGAGTAAGATTTTTTGCCGCAGACGGGACAAACCCGGCCGACGGAAGGCTGATTGAGGAGCGGCTCGGGCTTTCGATTATTTTGCAAGCTCATGATGACCGTGGTCCTCGCTCGAGTGGAATGGAAGCGCTTGGCAATCGCCGGCCGCGCAATAGCCGGCGCGGCGACTGCCTCGCGCGAATCGTGGGCGTGCGGCGCTTAGAGCACGCGTACGTTTTCGGCTCGTTTACCCTTGGGACCTTGTCCCTCGTTGTATTGGACGGCCTGGCCTTCGTGGAGGCTTTCGTACGCCGTGCCTTCGACGGCGGACGAGTGGAAGAAGATGTCTCCCCGCTCGCCTTGGATGAAGCCGAAGCCCTTGTCAGTCAGTTTCTTGATCGTTCCTTGAGACACGCAAATTCTCCAGCACGGCATTCGTAGAAAGAGACGCGGGTGCGCACCGTGCAACTGCGCTGAAGCGTCACGTCGCGAACGACTCGAAGCGAGTCCCGACGTAAGAGAGCAAAATGACCCACACGGTGGATCAACTCCGGCGAGTGCGCGACGAATGGCCGCGTGCCGGTCGAAGGGCGGAGTCTACGGGAAAGAGTAGCCGAGGGAGCTTCAGAAGGCCGGCATGGTTTGCCAGCCATTGAGGATCCTCCGGCGAGCGTCTCGCATCGCCTTCACTGTCTTATCGGCTTTATTGTAGTGGGAATGGTCGGCAATAGCAAATTGCGGAAGCTTCGCCACCGCTTTGATCGATGCCATTGCCAACTGTGCAATAATGCCTGCGGCCGCTATAATCGACGTCGGTTGGTCGCCGATCTTCGTTTGCGACGCCGCTTCGAATTGCGAAGGGCCTCTCATTCGTCCTTCGTTCTTCCCGCCTGGGAGGCCGGCGTTTGGGCCTGTTGCCGGCGCGATGTTCCTGTTGTTGGTTGAACATCGTCCCGCGTCGGTTTCTGAGTGTCTGGTTGGAAAGAAGCTTTGTTGCGGGACTCTCGGGTTCCGCGTGTCGAGCGCTAAGCCGCTCGGAAGCGCCGCGCTGCCTCGCTATGGAGAGTCGATGGCTAAGAATCGCAACACGTTTGAAAAATCGCAACGCGAACATGCGAAGCGGCGCAAGGCCGAGGAAAAGCGGGCGTCGCGGCAACGCAGAAAAGACGAACCGGATTCCGCGGTTTCAGAACAGCGATTGGAGGAGCGAGATCGTGCCAGAGGCGACTGAATTCTCACGTGCCAACTCAAGCGCGGCGATCGTGCTGTCGGCGCCGGAGCGGGCGGCGCTCAAGGTGTTTAAGGACTATCACGTCGCGTCGGGAAAGATGTTTTGCTTCACGGGGCCGCTGATGGAGAAACACCGGCATTCGCTGGGGACGCTGGTGGAGAAGGGCCTGGCAGTCAAAGAGCAATTTTCCGGCGGGTACTCGTTGACGCCCTGCGGTCATCGCGCGATGGCGACGGCGCGATTCGAGTAATTGTTGGGCGACTTGTCGCCGGGCGGCCCGTTCAGGCAGATAGCTGGAGTGCTGATTGTGGTTCTATTCCGCTCAGCCCCGGCCGGTCTCGATCGGAAGGCTGTTGGTGATTCTATTTCCCTCGCCCCCGGTCCCTCTTCCCGGAGTACCGGGGAGAGGGAGAACTATTTGGTGGTCGGCGTCAGGCGGATCACGCGCACATCGGAGGGGGTGGTGTAGAGTTCGATGGTTTTGCTATCGGGTTGGGTGAAGCGGCCGGCGCCTTTGGCTTCGAACAGTTGCGTGGCGGCGAGAGGTTCGGGGAGGTCGATGCGGAGGTGTTGGGGGGCTGCGTCGATATTTACGACCAGTAGCACATAGCCGCCGGCTGGGTGGGTTTTTAGCAGCGTGCGGACCGGCTCCTTCGTGACCGGCGGCCAGGCGGGGTCAAGGCTGATTTTGTATTCGAGCCTGGCGGTGGGGGAGAGCAGGGCGGGTTCGAGTTCTTTCAGTTCGGCGTTCAGCGCTGCGGCGGCGTTCCAGAGGTCGCGGGAGAGGCGGAGCTGGTCGGCGGTGGCGACGAGATCTTGGCCGTACGTGGTCTGCGGGTCCGGGGCGATGCCGACGCAGTTGCCGTTGCGGGTGACCCAGGAGTCGAGCGCGAAGTGCATGACGCCGGTGGCGCCGTGGACGATGGCGGTGTACGCGATCGAGCGGAGCTGACGGGAGTCGGGCATGGTGAAGGTGAAGCGGTCGCCGGGAGACTCGAAGGCTGGGCCGCAGAGCCACATCGGCTTCTTTTGCTCGACGGAGCTGACGGCGAGCGAGACGGTTTCGGGGACGCCGTTTTCGAAGCTGAGCGAGTGACGGTTCTGGTTCAGCGGGTAGTTGTCGTGCGACGTGACGTCGCCGGCGGTGGCCCACTTGATCCACCAGGAGCGGGCGGGCTCCATGATCCACGGGGCGTCGAGCGCGAAGACGGGGTGCTCGGGATCGAGTTTTTTGATCGCGGCGCGCGACTCTTGGAACCCGGCGAAGGCTTCTTCCATGCCGCTGCCCCAGTAGCGACCGATGGGTTCTTCGTCGAGGTACCAGGCGAGGATGGCAGGGTGGTCGCGGAGCGCTTTGACTTGCTCGGCGCGCGGGTTGTGGATGATGAGCTGGATGTTCGCGGCTTGGGCCGCGTCGGCGACTTTCGTGGGATCGAGGCCTTCCCAGAGGTGGCAGGCGTTGAAGCCGGCTTTGGCGTAGTCGGTGAAGTGGTACGTGCGGCTGTGGACTTCGCCTTCGAGCGCGTGGTAGAGGACGCGGGGGAAGAACGAGGCGCCGGGGGTGTATTTGGTGAGGAGCTTGCCGGTGCGGTCGGTGTGGGGGACGGCGGTTTGGTAGATGGTTTGAACGGCGGCGGGGTGGGGGGTCCATTCGGCGTGGAGAGTGGAGGCACGCAGCAGAGACGGGATCAGGATGGCGGCCTTCACGAAGGGCGACGCGTTGCGGTTTAGCATGAGGATTTTCCGCAGATGGCACAGATGAAGCGCAGATAGCATTGAGAATTGAACGGGGCACTTGCCGCTGTGAGTGTGGAAGTGAAAGTCGCTTGGCACTTCTCACTGGGCAAAATGGCACCCAGCAACCGGCCACGCCCTTCGGCGGACCTCAGGGCGTGCCACCCATTCCACTTCGTGGGGTGATTATAATAGTCAGCGTTGGGGGATGCTGGCGGCGGGGGTGACGCGCGGCGGCAGGGGAGTTTTTTGCGAATAATTGGGGGAAATCGGGGGCGGGACGCAAGGCGCGTTGACCCGCTGTCCGATGATCGTAATGATTGGGCGAGATGAGGGGACTTTTCGTGCAAGCACTGCTTTCCACCGCGATGGCCGGGCTTCTGCTGCTGCATGCGGCGGCGGGGGTGGCGTGGCATCACGAGAGCGGCTGCGCCGAGGGCGCTGAAGCGTGCTGTTCTTGCGGTCACGAGAGCGCCCCGGCGCCTGCGGCTCCGTGCCAGTGCCATTGGGAATGCCAGACGTGCTGCATTTATTTGCCGGCGTCGAAGGTACACGTTGATCGGGCGGCGGACATGGCGTTCATGCCGGCGGCGGACGCGGCCATCGGCTTCCTTCATGCTTCTCTGAGCCACAGCTTTTCCGGGTTTGCGTTGGCAACCGAGGCGGCCGCGCCGCCGGTGCGGCTGCACCTTCTGAATCAAAGCCTGTTGGTTTGACGGTCGGCTCCGATCGCTGAGCGTTGTGGCGATTGGTGCTGCGCGTGCCTTGACGCGCTTCGCGACTCGACCCCCGTTCAGTTCTCTGGGCTTCAACTCTCTGGGCTTGAAGTTTGAGCGTTTGAGCGCTGAATTCTTTGGAAGGCTTTGATTCCATGGCGACGACAGCACGAACAGAACGGCATCCGGCGTCGATGCCGGCGATGGCCGAGACGCCGGTGCATGCTTCGGAGCGGAGCTTCTTGCGGCGGGCGCTGCCGACGGCGTTGATTTTTGCCGCACTGGTGGCGCTGGCGGCGTGGGGACATCACACGCACTGGCGCGTGCCGACGTTCGCAGAGCTGACGGGGCAGGGCGAGGCGGAGGGGGTCGGCTGGTGTGACGCGCACAATGTGCCAAGCGACGAGTGCATTGAATGCAAGGAAGGCTTGCTGCCGCTGGGCAAGGACTATGGTTGGTGCAAGGTGCACGGCGTGGCGGAGTGCCCGCTGGAGCATCCGGAGGTCGCGGAGCTGGCGAGCACGCCGACGGTGACGCCGGCGGATTTCGAGCGCGCGGAGCGAGCGCTGGCGACGTTGCCGCGCACCGAGAACAGCATGCGGTGCCAGCTGCACACGCGGCGGATTCAGTTTGCGAGCATCGAGGCGATGGAGAAGGCCGGCGTGGATATCTCGATCGCGGCGAAGCGGCCGGTGGTCGAAGCGGTCGAGGCGAACGGCGAGGTGATTTACGACCAGACGCGGATGGCGCATTTGGCGAGCCGGGTGAAGGGCGCCGTGTGGAGCGTCCAGAAGCAGATTGGCGAGCCGGTGCGCGCGGGCGACGTGCTGGCCGTGATCGACTCGGCGGAGATTGGCGCCGCGAAGACGGAGTTGCTCAAGGCGATTGCCGAGCTGCGGTTAAGGCACGCGAACTTTGACCGGATCAGGCCGCTGGCGGCGACCGGGGCGGCGCCGGGCAAGCAACTTCGGGAGGCGGAGGCGGCGTTCGAGCAGGCGACGATTCGCTTACGCAGCGCGGAGCAGGCGCTGGTGAACCTGGGGCTGCCGGTGCGGGCAAGTGATTACGAGCAAGTGCCGACGGAGCGCATCGCGGACGCGATTCAATTCCTCGGTCTGCCGGCGGAGTTGGTGGAGAAGGTGCGCGCGCGGTCGGCGTCCTCGAACATGTTCCCATTGCGGGCGCCGCTGGATGGCGTGGTGGTGAACTGCGAGATCGTTCCCGGCGAGGTGATCGACACCGCAACGACGCTGATGGAGGTGTCGGACGTTCGCACGCTGTGGCTGATGCTGAGCGTGCGGCTGGAGGACGCGAAGTACGTGTCGCTCGGACAGCCGGTGCTGTTCAAGCCGACCGACAGCGCGGGCGAGGCGGACATTCGCGGCAAGGTGAGCTGGATCAGCACCGCGGCCGACGAGCAGACGCGCACGGTGAAAGTGCGCGTCGAGCTGCCGAACGCGGACGGGCGGCTGCGGGCGAACACGTTCGGCACGGGACGGATTGTGCTGCGCGAGGAGCCGGCGGCGGTGCTCGTGCCGAACGAGGCGGTCCACAACGAGGGGTGCTGCAACGTGGTGTTCGTGCGGGATCGGAATTTCCTGCGCGAGGGTTCGCCGAAGTTCTTTCACGTGCGGAAAGTGCGGCTGGGATATAAGGACGCGGATTCGACGGAGATCATCGCCGGGTTGATGCCGGGCGAGGTGATCGCGGCGAAGAACAGCGTGGTGCTGGAGGCGCAGCTCTTGAAGAACCAGTTGGGGGCGGGGTGTGGGTGCGGGAAGGACTAGGAAGGCCTTTTCCGCAGATGACACAGATGTTCGCAGATGAATGCGTTTTAGAGCGAATGCCTAAGCTACCGGGATTTTTGAATTAGTTTTCTTATCTGCGGGCATCTGCGACATCTGCGGACAAACAATTGCGATTCGCATTGAATCGGCGGAATCGCGGAGAACGGGGACGGATCGACGAATTTGATCGATGCTGAACTGGATCATCCACTTTTCGTTGCGGCATCGGGCGGCGGTGATCGTCGGCGTTCTCGTATGCGCGGCGGGCGGCGGGTGGGCGCTTCAGCATTTGGACATCGACGCGTTTCCGGACACCACGCCGGTCCAGGTGCAGATCAACACCGTGGCGCCGGCGCTGGGGCCGGAGGAAGTCGAGCAGCGGATCACGTTTCCGATCGAGCAGGTGCTCGGCGGGCTGCCGGGGCTCGAGGGGCTGCGGTCGGTATCGAAGTTTGGGTTTTCGCAGGTCGTCGTCACCTTCGAAGACGGCATGGACATTTACTTCGCCCGGCAGTTGGTGAACGAGCGGCTGGGCACGGTCGAGCTGGCCGAGGGGATCGAGCGGCCGAAGATGGGGCCGGTTTCGACGGGCCTGGGCGAGGTGTTTCACTACATCGTGTCGGGCGCTGGCAACGACCCAACAGAGCTGCGCACGATTCAGGACTGGGTGATCAAGCCGAAGATGCGCACGGTGAAGGGCGCCGCGGAGATCAACAGTTGGGGCGGCTTTCAGAAGCAGTACCAGGTGCGGGTCGATCCGAACCTGCTCATTAAATATGGGTTGACGTTCGAGCAGGTGATCGCGGCGCTTGGCGAGAACAATCGGAACGTCGGCGGCGGGAACATTCGCGACGGGGCGCAGTCGCTCCTGGTGCAGGGCGTGGGCCGGACGACCACGATCGACCAGATCAAGCAGATTGTCATCACGGCGAAGGACGGCGTGCCGATTCGCGTGGGCGACGTGGGCGACGTGGTGATCGGCTCGGAAATCCGCCGCGGCGCCGTGACGGCCGATGGCAAGGGCGAGGCCATTCTCGGCCTGGGCTTCATGCTCATGGGCGAGAACGCCCACGAGGTGACGGTCGCGATGGAGAAGCGGCTGAACGAGGTGCGCGAGACGCTGCCGCCGAATGTGAACGTCGAGGCGGTGTACGACCGCACCGAGCTGGTGGACGCGGTGATCGACACGGTGCGGAACAACCTGTTCGAGGGCGGGTTGTTCGTCGTGGCCGTGCTGTTTGCGTTCTTGGGAAATCTGCGCGCCGCCCTGATCGTGGCGGTGGCGATTCCGCTCTCGATGCTGTTCGCGTTTGGCGGCATGTGGCGATTCGGGATCGCGGCGAGCCTGTTGAGCCTGGGCGCCATCGACTTCGGCATGATCGTCGATAGCTCGGTGGTGATGGTCGAGAACTGCGTGCGGCACATTGCCGACGGCGACAATCGGCGGCGGCCGATGATCGACGTGGTGCGCGACGCGGCGGTGGAAGTGCGGCGGCCGACGATGTTCGGCGAGCTGATCATCATGATCGTGTATCTGCCGATCCTCACCCTCGAAGGGGTCGAGGGGAAGCTGTACCGGCCGATGGCGCTGACCGTGATTTTCGCGCTACTGGGATCGATGGTGCTGTCGCTCACCCTGATGCCGGTGCTGGCGAGCCTGGTGCTGCCGCGGCGGATCGACGAGCGCGATCCGCTCTTGATGCGGCTCGCCGAACGGATTTACGCGCCGCTGTTGCGGCTTTCGATGGAATACAAAGGCGCCGTCCTGGGCTTCGCGGCGTGCGCGGCGTTTGTGGCATTCGCGCTGGTGGCGCCGAACCTTGGTTCGGAATTCGTGCCGCGGCTTTCCGAGGGGGCGATCGCGATCAGCGTGGTGCGGCAAGCGGGGACGGACCTCGCGGATTCGGTCGCTTACAACACGCAGATGGAGCGAGCGATTCTGAAGGAGTTTTCCGACGAGGTCGAGCATGTTTGGAGCCGGATCGGGACGGCGGAGATTTCGACCGATCCGATGGGCGTTGAGCTGACGGATATGTTTGTGACGCTGAAGCCGCGCGAGAAGTGGGTGAAGGCCAAGACGCAAGCGGAGTTGACGTCGCTCATGGAGAAGAGCTTGCGGGAGCTGCCGGGGCAGCGGCTGGAGTATTTGCAGCCGATCGAGATGCGGATGAATGAGATGGTCACTGGCGTGCGCTCGGACGTGGCGGTGAAGCTGTACGGCGACGACCTCGATCTGCTCACCGAGAAGGGCAAGGACATCGAGCAGATTCTGAACACCGTTCCGGGCGCGGCGGATGTGCGGGCTGAGCAAATCACCGGGCAGCCGGTGCTACAGATTAAGCTCAATCAGCAGGAGCTCGCGCGATACGGCGTGCCGGCGAAGGTGGTGACCGACGTCGTTCAGTCGCTGGGAACGAATCCGGTGGGCGAGGTGATTGAGGGGCAGCTCAAGTTTCCGCTGGTCGTGCGGTTGCCGGAGGCGATGCGGAACAGCGTCGAGGCGATCGGCGGCATTCTGATTCAAACGGCCAGCGGCGAGCGGCTGCCGCTCTCGCGACTGGCGACGATTTCGAAGGTTGAGGGGCCGTCCACGATCACGCGCGAATGGGGGCAGCGGCGGATCACGGTATCGGTGAATGTGCGCGGGCGGGACGTGGGGAGCTTCGTGGCCGAGGCGCGGCAGAAGCTGAAGGAGGAGCTGCAGTTGCCGCCGGGGCGGTACTTCGTGGAATTTGGCGGGCAGTTCGAGCACATGCAGCGGGCGCGCTCCCGGCTGATGATCGTGATTCCGCTCGCGGTGGCGCTGATCTTCACGCTCTTGTACTTCACCTACAACAACGTGGTGGACGCGCTGCGGGTGTTCACGGGCGTGCCGTTTGGGTGGATCGGCGGGATCTTCGCGCTATGGCTGCGGGGGATGCCGTTTTCGATCTCGGCGGCGATTGGATTTATTGCACTGTCGGGCGTGGCGGTGCTGGATGACATGATTCTGGTGTCGTACGTGCGGCAGCTTCGCGAGAAGGGGCTGCGATTGGAAGACGCGGTGATGCAGGCGGCGACGACACGGCTGCGGCCAGTGCTGATGACGACGCTCGTGGCAAGCCTCGGCTTTTTGCCGATGGCGTTCAGCACCGGGATGGGGGCCGAGGTGCAGCGGCCGCTGGCGACGGTGGTCATCGGCGGCGTGATCGCGGCGATGGTGATGTCGCTGTTGGTGCTGCGCGTGTTGTATTTGTTGTTTAAATCGCCGAGTGAAGGAGTGGTGAGGAAGCGTAGCGAGCCTCAGCGCGCGTTGGCGATTGCGGGCGGTTTGGAATAAAGGCCGAGTGAGATTCGAATAAGAGTACGAGTAGGAGTACGACAAAGACGGACGCTTGATCGCGGTAGTTGTCGTTGTTTTTTTGATTTTGGGATATGAGGAGGGGGACATGGAGGCTGGTTTAAACCGAGTGTTGTTGTCATTGGTTGTGCTGGCGGGCGTTGTGGGGTGCGGGCAATCGCCGGCGCCGACGGTGACGCAAGCGAGCGCCGCGAAGGACTCGCATGGGCATGATTCGCACACGCACGAAGGCTGGTGGTGCGATGAGCACGGCATGCCGGAGGAGGTGTGCGCGCAGTGCAACGCGAAAGTGGCGGCGGAGTTTAAGGCGAAGGGCGATTGGTGCAAGGAGCACGACCGGCCGGAGTCGCAGTGCTTTATTTGCCATCCGGAGAAGGAAGCGGAATTCGCGGCGCTGTATCAGGCGAAGTTTGGGGCCAATCCGCCGCTGTTGAAGTAACGAATTCGATGAACGCCTCTTTGATAACTCTACCGCTAGCCGGAGGGCCACGCCCTCCGGGATCCCGGATCGCCTGGCGATCCGGCTAGCTTGAGAGCGTTATCAGTTAGCGACTATTGGAACAAGGACGTTCCGTTGAGACGGTGGGTACTACTGGCGTGCGTGGCGTGGCTCTTCGTGGGCTCGCGCTTGGCGTGCGCGCAGGAGGCATCGCCGACGGAGCCGCTGGAGATCAAGCCGTTGCCGCCGGTAATCGAGCCGGCGATGGCACAGCCGCCCTCGATTGAAGTCATTCCGCCGGGATCGGCCGAGCGAGTCGCGGCGGGCTCAATGACGCTCGCGGAGTTGGAGTCGATGGCTCTCGCGGCCAATCCGGCGCTGGCGCAGGCGGCGGCGAAGGTCGAGGCGGCGCGCGGGGCCTGGGTGCAAGCCGGGCTGCCGCCGAATCCGACGGGCGGGTACGTTTCCTCCGAAGTCGGCAACGAAGGGCACGGCGGACAGCAAGGCGGATTCTTCGGGCAGGAGATCGTCACCGGCGGCAAGCTGCGGCTGAGCCGGGCCGTCGCGGCGCAGGAGATTCGCGTCGCGCAGCAGCAGTTTGAGGCGGAGCGGCTGCGCGTGCTCAGCGACGTTCGCATTGGGTTCTACGAGATTCTCGTGGCCCAGCGGCGGCTGGAGATCACGCAGAAACTTCAGCAGTTGAGCCAGCGGGCGGTGGATACGGCGAAGGCGTTCTTCGAGCGCGAAGAAGGGAACCGCGTGGACCTCTTGCAGGCGCGGGTCGAATCGGGGTCGGCGCGGATTCTGGCCGAGAACGCGCGGAACGATTATCTCGCGGCCTGGCGGAAGCTTTCGGCGGTGCTGGGAAATCCGGAGATGGCGCCGGTGAAGCTCGTCGGCGATTTGGCAGGCGACACGCAAGAGGCGAATTACGAGGCGACGCTCGCGCGGGTCATCGCCATCAGCCCGGAGCTGGCGGCGGCGCGGGCGAGCGTCGATAGCGCGCGGGCGGCCGTGGCGCGGGCGCGGGTCGAATGGGTTCCGAATGTCGAGCTGCAGGCGAGCGCTCAGCACGACAACGCCAGCCATTACGACATCGCTAATGTGCAGGCCGGCGTTCCGATTCCGATTTGGAACCGCAATCAGGGCGGCGTGCGGCGGGCACAGGCCGAGTTGGCGGCGGCGCAGAGCAATGCGGATCGCGTGGAGCTGGGGCTGCAGCAACGATTGGCGATCGTGTTTCAGCGTTATGCGAATGCGCGGCAGCAGGTCGAGACGTACCGGAAGCAGATTCTGCCCGACGCGCAGTCGTCGCTCGATCTGGTGAGCGAGGGGTATCGGCAGGGTGAGTTTGGCTATCTCATCCTACTCACCTCGCAGCGGACGTTTTTTCAGACCAACCTGGCGTACTTGGAATCGCTGCGGCAGCTTCGCGAATCGCAGGCGGCGGTGGATAATCTGCTGCTGACGGATAGTTTGCGCAGCGGAACAGCGGGGCCGTAGCTTTTTCGATGAATTCTTTCCGCAGATGGCGCAGATGTTCGCAGATGAAGAATTTGGTGGAATGAATTGACAGACGAATAAGCGGTTAGTACGCCCTTACAGGGCTATGGATTAATCCACGTTCGTTTACCCAGGGCTGCGCCCTGGGCTTTCATAGCGCGGCCTTTCAGGCCTTAAGAGCGTATCCGAGAACCTCCGAAATGCTGTCAGTGCAGGCGGAAAACCGCTAGCAAATTAGGTTCTCGGATAGGCTCTAAGAGATGCCGCTGGAGAGTTTAGGCCGGATGGGAACCGCCGGCTTCATCATTATTTCTTTCATCTGCGCTAATCTGCGACATCTGCGGACAATTCTTCGATCAAGGTTGTTCGACAGTGATGGCCATCACGAGGGGGGCAGTTTCGTCGTCGCCTTTGAGGAGCTCGATGCTGGAGATTGGGTCGCTGCGCTTCGGCTCGAGTTTGAGATAGCGGAGCTGTTGCTGGCCGAGGTCGAGCGCGGCCTTGGACTTCTCGACGTTTTGATGGCCGAGGTAGTCGGCAATGTGGACGCCGTTTTTGAGCGGGTGATCTTCTGTCGCGCCGTCGGCGTAGTGGAGGCGGACGATCATCGAGGTTGTGCCAGCCTTGGTAGACGGAAAGCCCCAGCCGGCGACGCCGCCGAGCAGGTGGATCGCCTTCGCCGGCGCGCCGTAGTCGAGCGTGACGGAGCGCGGCATGGTGGGCGGGATGGCGCCGCGCGGGCTGTAGAGCAGGATCACGTTCGCGACGCGGCCGCCTTGCGGGTCGATCGGGTAGAACGGCACGCCCTCGACTTGCTTGACGTTCCAGTCGTCGAGCAGCATGCGTTCGTGCTTCGCGTCAGGCGAGTTGAACATGCCGCGGGCGCTGGTGACCGTGCCGACGCGGCGGAGGTCGAGCGGGACGAAGCGGCTGCGCTGGCCGAGGAACTCCAACACATCGGCCAAGTCGTCGCGCGAGAGCTGCTTTTCGAAGCCCTCGGGCATGAAGGAAACGCCCGAGCGGTTCAGCTCTTCGATGTCCTCGCGGAGGATGGCGTGTCGTTTGGACTGGGCGTCCACGATTTCGATGGCGGTGGCCGATTCGCTCACCAACATGCCGGTAATGACCTGGCCGTCGGCGGTTTGGACGACGTAGGCTTGGAAGTTGGCTTCGACGTCGCGGTTGGGGTCAAGGATGTTTTGCAGCAGGTGCTCTTTGCCGTGGACGGCCATACCGGTGAGGTCGGGGCCGAGCGAGGCGCCTTCGCCGCGATAGCGGTGGCAGACGGCGCAGGTCTTGGTGAAGACGGTTTTGCCGTGCTCGGCATCGCCGTGCGTTTGAGCTACCGCCGCATACTCGGCGAGGACTTGCTGGCGATTGGCGCTGGGGACGGCGTCGTTTTTGGCGAGCAACTCCTTGGCGCGAGTACGGATTGTTTTGTCGGGATGGCGTTCGAGCCGTTGGCGCTGCATGAGCGACAGATCGCTC
>JAICUM010000699.1 GCA_025935855.1 Pirellulales bacterium
ACTCGCGCCCTCGAAGCACGTTTCGCCGCTCTACCAGCTCCCCCACTACTCCCCGGGGCGTGAACGGTTACGTCGGCGCGCTAGAAATTCACGGCAATTTTTGGTCGGCAGCACCTTTTGGCGATTGGACGGCCTTGGCGTCGCCGTTCGTTGGCTGGGGCGTGTTGGCTGTGGCCGCGGGCGGCGCCGATTTCGCCGGCGGCGTGTAACGGATTTCTTCCCAGCAGCCGGCGCAGAGCAAGAGCGGCAAGAGGATCAGGCCGAGTGCTTTCAACGTGCCAGCGAATCGACGACTCAGCATGAAGACCTCCGTTCGCCGCTGCGGCGCGGCTGGATAGAATGTACCGTCCTTGAAAACTATATCTGATTCGCAGCTTACGGCGATCCTGGAAGAGGCATTCGGTGAGCGAGCCGTCTGTGGTTGAAGAGAAGCCCGACTCTGAAGGCGATGTTTCGCGGCGCACGTTTCTGCGCCGGACGACGCGCGGAGCGGCGGCGCTGGCGGGCGGGACATTGCTCTACACCTGGCGCATCGAGCCGCACTGGATTGAGGTGGTCGAGCGACCGCTGCCGATTGCTGGCTTGGGCAAGGCGTTAATCGGCAAGCGGCTCATTCAAGTGAGCGATTTGCACGCCGGGCCGGTCGTGGATCAGTCGTACCTGATTGGCGCGATGCATCGCGTGGCGGAGTTGAAGCCGGACTGCCTGCTCGTGACGGGCGATTTCATGTCGTGCTACCAGGACGAGGAAGTGCCGCGAGCGCTGGAGGTGATTCGGGAATTGCCCGCGGCGCCGCTAGGCCGGTTCGCCATTTTGGGCAATCACGATTATGGGCAGTTCTGGCGGCATGAGGATGTGGCGGACAAATTGTCGGCGAGCTTGGAGAAGCTTGAGCTGCGCGTGCTTCGCAATGAAGTGGCCGATATTGGCGGCTTGCAATTGGCGGGCGTGGATGATCTTTGGACGCGGCGATTTGATCTGGGCAAAGCGATGTCGGACATTTCGACGGATACGCCGGCCCTCATGCTCTGCCACAATCCCGACGGCGTCGATCGGCCGGAGCTGGCAAAGTATCGCGGCTGGACGCTCTCGGGGCACACACACGGCGGACAGTGCCGGGCGCCGTTTTTCAACCCGCCGTTCAACCCGGTGCGCAACAAGCGCTACGTGGCCGGGGAGTACGAACTGGCCAGCGGCGGGCGGCTGTATATCAACCGCGGGCTCGGTTACCTGGCACGGGTGCGGTTCAACGCGCGGCCGGAGATCACGGTGTTCACGCTGCAGGCGGCGTGAGGGAAACGCTCTGGCCAATCGGGGCTTGTGCCCGTAGTTTGGCAGTATGAATGCACGGCCGCGCGCGAATGCTTCGACGACGAATGAGGCTCGGATCGCTGCGCGCGGCGGCCGCGTCACGCTGGGGCTGGGGTTGGCGGGCGCCCTGCTCTGCTACTTGGCGCATCCGCCCGCGGGATTGAGCTTGCTGGCGTGGATCGGGCCGGTTCCCTGGCTGCTCTTGGCGCGATTGCCGCGATT
The DNA here is from genome assembly GCA_025935855.1 of Pirellulales bacterium. Classification (GTDB taxonomy): domain Bacteria; phylum Planctomycetota; class Planctomycetia; order Pirellulales; family Lacipirellulaceae; genus Lacipirellula. The sequence continues at coordinate 1,534 of JAICUM010000699.1, forward strand.
GCCGGGGCGGCGACCATATCGCGCCGTGTGGTTCGCGGGGATGGCTTATTGGGCGGCGACCATTCAGTGGATTCGTTTGCCGCACTGGGCGAATCATTTCGGATTGGTTTTTTTAGCGATCTATTTGGGAGCTTATCTGCCGGCTTTTCTCGCCCTGACGCGGGTCGGGGTGCATCGACTGCGGCTGCCCTTGTGGCTGGCGGCTCCGCTGGTTTGGACGGGATTGGAGTGGGTGCGGGCTCGGCTGCTCACCGGGTTTCTCATGGCGTCGTTGGCGCATACGCAGGTGAAATACACGGCGGTGATCCAGATTGCGGATGTGTTTGGCGAGTATGGCGTGACGTTTTTAATCATGCTGGTCGCGGCCTGTCTTGCCTCGGCTGTGCCGACAGCGTGGCTTGAACGGCTCGAACGGTGCGGCGTCGCGCTGAGCGATGCTCGACCGGGCGACGGGGCAGCCGTTGGATGGCGATCGGCCATTGCGCTCGTTCCTGCGGTGGCGGCGCTAGTCGGAGCGATTGGCTACGGCCAATGGCGGTTGAATCAGCAAAGTGACGGCCGGCCCGGGCCGGCCATTGCACTCATTCAGAGCGACATGCTTGCCGATTGGAAAGGGGACGCTGACAGCGACGCGGCGGCCATGCGAAACATGGACGCTCTTTCGGAGCGCGCGGTGGCG
>JAICUM010000644.1 GCA_025935855.1 Pirellulales bacterium
GAAGCCCTGGCAGATGACGCGCGTGTTCTTGTCGACGAGAATGGACATCCGAAAGCTCAGAAATTGTGAAATGGATTTTCGACCCGGACGGAACCATATGTCTGCCCGTGGTTCAAATCCTCGGTGTAGAGAAGTGGCGCACCCAAGGCCTCAGCGGCCGCTATGATGGCGGCATCCCAGTAGGAGATGCGGTAGCGTGCCGCAATCGCAATCCCGTTCCGCACAAGAGTCGAATCAATGGCTGCGCACGGCTGCAGCGCAAGTCGTTCGATCCATTCCATCGCCTTCAGCGGCGGTAACGGCACTTTCGCACGCTCGGTCACGTTGAAGTAGAATTCGGCCAGAACTTGACCTGACGTCCCAAACGGCGCTCGGGCAATCAGATCAAGCGCTCTTGGCGCTTTTTGCGCTTCGTGCCGCGGACCCGCCGCGGCGTACAGCACCACGTTGGTGTCGAGAAAGTAGTCTGGATTCATACGTGGCCTCGCGGCTCCATTTCCAGCCCGGACCGAGCTCCAGAGCCGAGTTCTTCGCCATTTCCAACAATTCGTGGCGTGCCCGCGCGGCCTTATCCTCCTGCGTCGCAATACGCGTGAGGTGCTCGCGTACCAGCGCATTGACGGTCGTGCCGTGATTGGCCGCGTATTTGCGAACGCCATCGAGCACCGCATCGTCGACCGCGAGCGTGAGGTTCTTCATTGACTTAACTCCACAGCTACACAGGATATGTGGAGATTGGCTGCCCGTCAATGGGCCTGCACTGCGGCGACGATTTTTTGTGCGGCGTCGGCGAGGTCGGAAGCGGAGACGATGGGTAGGCCGGAGCCCGCGAGAATCCGCTTGCCCTGCTCCACATTGGTGCCTTCGAGCCGCACCACCAGCGGTACGGCGAGCTTGGCTTCATGCGCAGCCGCGATGATGCCTTCCGCGATAATGTCGCAGCGCATGATGCCGCCGAAGATGTTGACCAGAATGCCTTTCACGTTCGGGTCTGACAGAATGATCTTGAACGCAGCGGTGACTTTTTCCTTCGACGCGCCACCGCCGACATCGAGGAAGTTGGCCGGCTCTTCGCCGTAGAGCTTGATGATGTCCATCGTCGCCATGGCGAGGCCCGCGCCGTTCACCATGCAGCCGATCGAGCCGTCCAGCTTCACATAGGAGAGCTCGTATTTCGCCGCCTCGCGCTCCATCGGATCTTCTTCGTCGGGATCGCGGAGGGCCTGCACATCCTTGTGGCGGAACAGCGCGTTGTCATCGAAATTGATCTTGGCATCGAGGCAGAGGACGCGGCCGTCCTTCGTCACCACCAGCGGATTGATCTCGAGCAGGCTCATGTCCTTGGCGACGAACGCCTCGTACAGCGTCTTGATGAGTGTGCCGCACTGTTTCGCCTGGTCGCCGTGCAGGTTGAGGGCGGTCGCGATCTCGAGCCCCACATACGGTGAATACCCGCACGCCGGATCGACGGTGAAGGTTTTGATCTTCTCCGGGGTGTCCTTCGCGACGGCTTCGATGTCCATGCCGCCTTCGGTGGACGCGATGAACGCCACGCGCGACGAACTGCGGTCCACCAGCGCCGAGAGATACAGCTCGCGCTCGATGGCTGAGCCTTCCTCTATATATAGCCGCCGCACCACGCGGCCGTGCGGCCCCGTCTGGTGGGTCACCAGCGTCATGCCAAGCATGCGCTCGGCTTCCTTGCGCACATCGTCGAGCGACTTCACCACTTTCACGCCGCCGCCTTTGCCGCGGCCGCCGGCATGAATCTGCGCCTTCACCACCCACACCGGCCCGCCCAGCTCTTCCGCCGCGTTGACCGCATCGCCGACATTGAACACGGCAATGCCCCTCGCCACCGGCACGCCGAATTCGCGCAGCACGACTTTCGCCTGGTATTCGTGGATGTTCATGGCCAAGCTCTTGCGGCGGGGTGAGAAGGCCGCTTTAGAGCGATTTGCCGGGGGCGACAACAGGGCTCGGCGTCGCGTCCAAAAGCAAACGCGCCCCGCCCGAGGGAGCGGAGCGCGTTCCGCCGTGGGGCCGTAGTCTAGTTACCGTCGCCCACGCCACCATCCCAGTTGGTGCTGGAAAGATCGACGGATCTCGATTTGGCAACCCGGCTCGCGCACACTTTGCCGCGATAGGAGAAGAAGAAATCGCCGGTGCCATAGCGGCGCAAATTGGTGCGCTCGGTGCAATCCTTCACCGGCAAGGCAAGGCCGCACTTCACCATGCCGTTCTTGTAGTGCCACAGCGACTCGCCGCGGCCGCACGCCAACACCTCGCCGTTGTCGTAGGTGCCGGCCATGCCTTGATCGGTTTCCGTGACATCGCCAATGGTGACCTTCAGCGTCGAACCGGCGATGCAGCGCGCCACTTCGCCTTCGTAAGTGGTGTCGATCCAGGTTTCCGGACGCATGTGGCTCGCCGGGAATTCGCGGCCCTCGGAGCTGACGCAGACGGCGTGGATGGCTTTCACCACGCTGCCTTCCGTCATCTGGCAGGTCTCTTCCGCGCTGGCCGACACTTCGCCGCCGCCGTGATTGACCACACTGGTTTCGGCATAGCTGCCGGAGGAGGAATAACCCGGCGCCGAGGAACCGCCGGACACC
>JAICUM010000069.1 GCA_025935855.1 Pirellulales bacterium
AGTCTTTCGCGACTGGAGATTTCGGCCTGAATACAGGTCCGCCCGTCGCAAAAGACTCCCGACCCCGTTTTAAGGGAGCAGAGCAATGAGGGTCAACGTGCAGCCGCCGGCGGGCGCTTCCGTTGCGCGCTCGACGGGGATCCATCTTCTTGCCCTCGTCTTATTGGGGATGACTTGTCTCACCGGCTGCGGCGGGTGCAGCCAGAAGACCGCCGCGCAGAAAGCGGCCGAGAAGCAGGCGGAGGATGAGAAGGCCGCCGAGGAAGCCAAGAAGAAAGCCGAAGAGGAAAAGAAGAACAAGCCGTTCATCATCGAGCGGCTGACGCCGATGCTGAGCCAGTCGCTGATCAGCACCGACAAAAACAACTCGCTGCAGTTGGCTAAGCCCGGGCACTGGACGACGACCGTCCAGCCGATGAAGGCCAATCTCGAAGACTTCGACGGGCGGATCACGCTCACCGTGGTGGACGCCAAACGCCGCCCACGGCCGCTGCCGCACACGCGGTATGACATGGTGTCGAGCCGGCCGGCGATTCTCGCGAAGGGTCGGCCGAAGCGCGTCGAGAACGAGATTCTGATTCCGACGGATTCCAACAAAGTCAACATCCGGTGCGAATTGTCGGACCGGCTTTCCGGCTCCGCCGTGACGCCGCCGCAAACTGAATCCTGGCTGCTGATGCCGGCGCACCAGTATTTCATCCTCGTGCTGGCCAAAGAGCCGGGGCGGTACGCGTTTCTGAAGCTGACCGAATCGATCAACGCGCCGAACGAGGAAGACGGCGCCGCGGGACCGCCGCACTACCGCGTGGTGTTCGCCGACGGCAACAAGGCGCTGCCGTTGCCGGGCAACGTGCTCACGTGGACGAGCATCGCGTATATCTTTTGGGACGAAGTGAATCTCGATCGCCTCGATACCCAGCAGCAACAGGCGCTAGTGGATTGGATTCATTGGGGTGGGCGGCTGATCATCAACGGGCCGGACTCGCTGGATAGCTTGCGGGCGAGCTTTCTGGCGAATTGTCTGCCGGCAGATCCTGGCGAGCGGATCGCGTTTGATCAGAAAGCCGTGGAGAAGTTCAACCAGTACTGGGGGATGCGAGATAAGGGCAAGACGCTGAAGTCGCTCGCAGTGACGAAAGACTGGTCCGGCGTGAAACTGAAGCCGCGGCCGGCGGCCAAGCCGTTGCGAAACGCCGAGGGGTTGTTCTATGAAATGCCGGTGGGCGCCGGCAGCGTCGTCGTGTCGGCGATTCAACTCACCGAGCGCGATCTTCTGAACTGGCCGGGGTTCGATGGGTTCCTCAACGGCGCCGTGCTGCGGCGGCCGCCGCGGCTGTTTCGGGTAGAGGACCTCGCGGGCGCTTACACCGGTTTGCAAACTCTTTGGGCCGGGCATGACGACCATTCGCGCGACGCCTATTACACGACGCCGGTGCGGTGGTTCGCGCGCGACGCCGGCACGAAAGCCAACGCCACGTCGCGGATGGTGAACGTCGATCCGGCCACCGGCATGACCGGCTACGGTCAGTACGCCATCGAGGAACGCCAAACGGTAGTCGATCGGCCGGGTGGCCTTGGCGAATGGAGCGAAACGAGTCCAGTTTCGAAGGTTGCCCGCGATTCGCTGCGCGAGGCGGCTGGCGTGCGCGTGCCGGCGGCGAGCTTTGTCGTGATGTGCCTGGCGGTGTACCTGATCGTGCTGGTGCCGCTGAACTGGATGGTATTCCACGCGCTGGGCCGGGTTGAGTGGGCGTGGATCAGCGCTCCGATCATCGCGGTCATTGGCACGTTGGCGGTGGTGCATCAGGCGCAGCTCGACATCGGCTTCGTGCGCTCGCAAACGGAGATTGCGCTATTGGAGCTGCAGGGCGATCATCCGCGCGGCCACTTGAGCCGGTACACCGCGCTCTATGCGTCGCTGTCGAGCACCTACGACATGGAATTCGGCGACGTCTCGGCCGTGGCCACGCCTTTTCCGCATGACGAGAACTGGAATCCGCGCTACGGCGATTCGATTTCGACCGTGTCGTTCGAAAAGTATGACCAGGCCCGGCTGCGCGGCGTGGAGATTTCGTCGGCGACGACGCAGATGATTCACAGCGAGCAAATGGTGTCGCTCGATGGGCCGATTCGCATGTACGCCAGCACGACGACGCCGAACCTCAAGCAGATTGACAACAAATCGGCCTACAGCCTGGCGGACGCGGTGATCATGCGGCGGCGATTCGACGGCAGCGGCAAGGAACAGATCGCCGGCTGCTGGATCGGCGATATCCCGAGCGGCCAGTCGCGGCTGGTGCCCGCGATGTCGCCGCTTGCCTGGAAGCAGGGAACGCTGCCGTTCCAAACCGAGCGGCAGGAAGCCGCCAAGCTGTGGTACAAGAAGCGGCTGAATGTTGATCCGCTCTTGGAGATGGCGTTTAAGTTTCCGGCGGCCGCGGAAGATCCGATTCACGGACGGCAGGAGGAGACGCGGCTGGTGGCGCGAATCGATGAAATGTTGCCCGGCGCCGTGACTTCGCCAGGGGCGTCGCAAACGGCGGGCGCCACGGTGGTGCTGGCGCATTTGGAGGAGAGCTTGCCGCCGACGGCGGTGCGGGATCTAAATAGCCCGTCCGACGTGATGACCGACCAGCAGCGTAATGCCTACATGGAAAGTCTGGATGCCAGCGAGCCGACGCCGGACGACGAACAATGACTCTTTAACACGAGGGCTTCGCCTTCGCGGTTTCCCTGAATGATTGAACTCAAGAACTTCGGCAAGCAATACGGCGACTTCACCGCCGTCGAGAACCTCAATCTGAAGATTGAGGCCGGCGAAATGTTTGGGTTCATCGGGCCCAACGGCGCGGGGAAGAGCACGACGATTCGTTTTCTGGCGACGCTGCTGAAGGCGTCGCGCGGCGAAGGAGTCGTCAACGGCCACAGCGTGACGCGCGATCCGATCGCCGTGCGGCGGAGCGTCGGCTACATGCCGGATAATTTCGGCGTGTACGACGGCATGAAGGTCTGGGAGTTTTTGGACTTCTTCGCCGTAGCGTATCAGGTGCCACGGGCCCGGCGGAAGGCCGTGCTCTCGGACGTGCTGGAGCTGTTGGACCTGACGCACAAGCGAGACGACTTTGTAAACGGCCTGTCGCGCGGCATGAAGCAGCGGCTGTGCCTGGCCAAGACGCTGGTCCACGACCCGCCGGTGCTGATTCTGGATGAACCGTCCAGCGGCCTCGATCCGCGGGCGCGGCTGGAGGTGAAAGCACTCTTGAAAGAGCTCCGCCGTATGGGGAAGACCATTCTCATCTCCAGCCATATCCTTACCGAGCTCGCCGACTGCTGCACGTCGATCGGCATCATCGAGCGCGGGCAGTTGCTGCTGCACGGGCCGATCGAAAAGGTGTACCGGCAGATTCAGCGGAACCGCACGCTGGAAGTGCGCTTCGCGGGCGCCACGGAAGCCGGAATCAGCCTCATTCGCAGCGACCCCAAAGTGCGGCAAGTGATCGAGGACACGCGCAGCTGCACGGTGGAGCTGGAAGGAAACGACAGCGACGTGCAGCGGCTGATGCGGCAACTGGTGACGGCCGACTGCGGGCTGATTTCCTTTGCCGACAAGGAGCCGACGCTCGAGGATGTGTTCATGATGGTCACCAAAGGTCTGGTGACCTGAACGCACACCTGGTTACGCCGTCAGCGGCGGCTCTTCTGCGATGAGGTCGCCATGCAGCTTTTCGATCGCCGCTTTCGCAGGCGCCGCATCGAAGAAGGCTCCGCGCAAGCGTAGTCGGCGAATCACGCCGCGCTCCATGAATTGCGGACCGTAGCGCCAACTCGCGGCTCGAATTGACGAGTCCTCCACGATTGCAAAGTCGCCGGGGTAGGCGATCTCGACATAGGTGGGAGCAGTCGCATGCTGAAACACGATCGCCTCGTCCGATTTGGCGATTGCGGCGCCATCCAATTCAGAGAGTACGCCGACCCAGGGATACGCTTCCCAGAGGCGCGTTTGCACCGACGCCATGAGTTCGAGCGCAAACGATGCTCCTGCCGTTGGCTCCAGCACGCGCCAATAAAGCTGCAAATTGAACGGCTGGTCAAGCGGTTCGTGATACGTCGCGACGAGGTCGCCGCCGCGGGCGTAGCAGTCAACTAGTTGCCAGGCATTCGAATTCGCGGCGGCGACTTGTTCGCCTGAGCCGACGGTCACTTGCAGTAAGCGTCCTTGAGTAGCCTGGCCGTTGAAGGTGACATCGTGCAAGCCGAGGTCGGGCCGCGCGAGATCGAGTGAGGCCTCGATCGCGCGTGTTATCAGAACTGCGCTCGTGCCTTCGAGTCGCCAACACTCCGATGCCTGAAGATGATTTACGTCGCTCATCGCTTCATGCGTCATTGGGCACTTCGAGGCGTCAATTCCATGCGCAATAAAAAACCCCGCCGTTCACCGAGGTGAAGCGACGGGGCCGGAACAGAGAAGAGGCCGAAAGTCTGCGTGGGGGGATAAAGAAGATCAGGCAATCACCGTTCGCACGTCGTAAAGAACACGCGATTGGATATGCTGACAGACCTCCCGGTTACCTCCTCGTTCACCCATGATCATACTCATTTTGAGCGCCATGTCTAGCATTTCTTCAAGAACTCCTGAAGAAAATTTGGTAAGATGGGCGACCCTTCCGGCTTGCGCCGTCGCTACCCGATGAGCCGTAAGGCGTTGCGTCGTTTACTTCAGCAGTGTGCCAAGTTTACTGAGGTTTCCCGCTCGCCGTGTTCCCAAGTGCTGACGATTTACTGCGTGTTTGCGAACAGGCTGCGCGTGCCGGCGCCGCCGAGCTAACTAGTTGGCGGGGCAGGGCGGAAGTGCGGCACAAGGGTCCACGCGATTTGGTGACCCAGGCCGACCTGGCGTCCGAAGCAACCATCCGCGGGGTTATTCAAGAACGGTTCCCCGACCACGGCATCTTGGGTGAAGAGAGCATCGATTTCGCGCAGCTTGAGCGGCCTTTCTGCTGGATTGTCGATCCGTTGGATGGAACGACCAACTACGCCCACGGGCTGCCGTGCTACGGGGTTTCCGTGGCCGTGGCCGTGGACGGACGGCTGACGGCGGGCGTGGTGTACGATCCGGAACGGGACGAATGCTTTTCGGCGGCGGCCGGGCAGCCGGCCACCTTGAACGGCCAGCGGATCGCTGTCAGCCGAGCCGTCGCCTTGGAGGAATCGCTTGCGGCGGTGAGCTTTCCGGCGTTCGTGAAGGCGGATTCGCCGGATTTGAAAGCCTTCCTAAATACCGCTCCACAATGTCAGGCATTGCGTCGCACGGGCTCGGCGGCTCTCAATCTGGCCTATGTGGCTTGCGGCAGGCTGGACGCTCATTGGGCTCACGAAACCCATTCATGGGACGGCGCGGCCGGCGTTTTGCTCATTCAGCAAGCAGGCGGCGTCGTTACCGGGGTGAAAGGTGGGCCGTACAACCTCTCGGCTGGAGATTACCTGGCCGCGGCGACGCCCGAACTTCACCGGGCCCTTGTGGGTCTGGTGAATGGTTAAGATTCTGAAAAATCCGGGCTTTTTTCCGTTTTTTGGGCAACCTTGCGGCGGCGGCATCGTTTAAGGAAATGCTTCTGAGAGCGCGGCCGCCAGCCTAGAATGGAGCATCGGCCGGACGGCGCCCCGCTAACGCCGGCCGAACGGAATCTTTGATGTCGGCGGCGGCCTTTTGAGGGGCCAAGCCGACTCGTCTTATCTGCCTTTGACTGATCGATTTAGCCGTGCCAGCCGCCTCCAAGTATTTCGTCGCCGTCCTGCTTGCGATGGGCTTGCTGGCGCGAACCGGCGCTTGCCAAGAGGCGGGTGGCGACACGCCTCAAGCGGACGCGCCGGTCCACAATTCCGAAAAAGACAAACCCGCCGTCCCGGCGCTCACCCTGCCGAAGGGAGACAATAGCGCGGAAGCTCCCGACGTGTTTTTTCTTCCCGACGCCGCGGGGAAGCTGCGGCGCATCCTCGGCTACCGCTACGAAGACTTTCTCAAAGCATGGCAAGGAAGCAGTGTTCGTCAGAGCGAACTCGGCCGGCCGAAGTATGTACTCTCGGAACTTTCAGGAACGTTGAAGGCTAGCGGCGACGCCGTTCGAGCCAACTTTACCATTGACGTCGATCTGCAAACCGACGAGTGGGTGAAAGTCCCGCTCAAGCTTTCGTCGCTGATTGTTGACGAGGCGAAGGTTGAGCGTGATTCGAGCGAATTCGTCGCCTACGATTCCGCGCTCCAGTGCTATACGGCATGGCTCAAGGGGAAGCCCGGCGAAAAGCGCCGCATTGTGCTGGCAGGCGCCTTCGCCGTGAGCCGCGACGGCGACGAGAAGCAACTGGAGTTGGACGCCCCCGCGGCGGCCAAGTCGTCGATCGAAATAGTGGCGGAGACGGCAGTGGAGATTGACGGTCCGGCCGCAGCGCTCGTGTCCAGCAGCGCTGAATCCAAGAACGAAGTCGCAACTCACATCGAAGGTCTCAAACAGTCGGTCACCCTGCGTTGGGGACCGCAGTCGGACCGTCGGAAATCCGAAGCTCATGCCTTCGAAGCGACCACGGACATGACGGTCAATGTCGATCCGGGCCGCCTTTCCTATGACGCCGTCGTATCGCTTAAGGCGATCGGCAAGCCGATCGACCGAGTGCGCATCAAACTTCCTCCCGGTTCCTCGGTCTCGGCGCCCGCGGGAAGCGACTCCTACGATCTTTCGACGATCCGCGATGACAAGTCCGCTGGGACGATTGTCGAAGTTCGATTCCATAAACCCGCGAAGAATTCAACCATTCCGCTTTCGATCCGGCTGGCTTCCGGCGCGGCGGAAACTCCCGGCACGATGCAGGCCCCGCCCATCGAGGTTCTCGATGCTTTCCGGCAGCGTGGAAATCTGGCGATCCGGGTCAACGAACAACTACACGCCCACTTTGAGCCGCACGGGCGCGTGGACCAAATCGAGGTCGCCGATCTACCTGAGGGCCTACGGGGGCGGAACTACCTGGCGGCCTTCACGACGGCGGGAACCAACTGGGCATTGGGGATTCACACGCAACGGCGGCAGCGAAAAATTAGAGTCACGCCGAGTTATGCGATGCAACTTGGCGGACAGGGAGCGCTCTTGGACGTCGCGCTCGACTACCAAATCGCTGGCGGCCATACGTTTGACCTACGCGTCAGTCTCCATGGCTGGGAACTCACGGAGCAACCGATCGAATCAGGCGGGGCCATCGATCTGGTCGAGCAGCATGTGACGCCGGAGCAAGTACTCATCATGCCGCTGAAAGACGCCAATGTTCAACAAGTGCGAGCGAAGTTTTCGCTGCGGCGCGAAGCTGGGCTTGGAGCGCATGAACTTCCGCTGCCTGAAATCTTGGACGCAACCGTTTTGCCCGGCCCGCTAACAGTCACCACCGATGAAACCTGGCGAGCCACGGCGGAAATCGACAAGTGCGTCGGCATCTCACTGGCGCCGCCGTCGCCGAGCAAGCCGTCTGAGCCATCGGCGGTTGCTGAACCCGTTAAGCCGCAAACCAGCCTTTCGCTTCAAACGTTTCTGCCGCAATCCAGACTTGCGATTGACGTGGCCCAGCGCGAGCAATTGATCACGGTGAAGTCCAGTGTGTCGGGTCGCCTCGAAGGCGATCTGCTCAAAGCCGAGCAGCGGCTGGAATATGAAATAGCGTTCCAGCCTGCCAGCGAGCTGGGACTGACGGTTTCGACGGAGCTGCTGGCCAATGAGGGACTTGAATTGCTCTTGGACGGCAAATCGCTATCGCCTTCCGCAGTGGATATTCTCCCATCGGCGGCGGTTTCGGCGGGCAACGGCGATGGATCGCTTCGTCTGGTCGTGCGGTTCGCCCAGCCTCTGCAGGGCAAGCTGACGTTCTCGGTTCGCACAGCGATTCCGTTGAATGCCGCGCATCTGGTCGGCAAGACAAATGTTTCGATTCCACTGGCGCAACCGGATCAAGCGGCCAACACAACCGCCTCGATTTCGGCTCCGCCAGGAACGGCACACATCTCACTCGCGGGAGATGAAAATGCGGGGTCGTGGACTGTCGAGCCAGCCGCGCAATCGCCTAGCATTCAGCGGCCCTCGAACGCGACCATTTTTGCGGCGACTTCCGCTAAACCTGTGCAGGAGCTGTTGCTGCGGCTAAACGCGCCGAGTTCCGGCGGCGCGCGTGAATTGAACGTCGAGTCCACGTGGGCGCAAACGTGGGTCGCGGGGGGCGAGCGGCAAGATCGAATCGTCTATCGACTTCTAACCGATGCCCGAAAGCTGGAAATTACCGTTCCAGGCGAGTTCGGAGACGGCGCTGTCGAGGCGACAGTCAATGGATCGGCTGCGCAAACGCAACATCTCAACGGGACGACTTTCGCGGTTGAGTTGCCGGCAACCGAAGGCTCGCGAGTCGTCGTGCTGGAACTACGTCGGCGCCTACCTCAGCCGTTGACGTCGTGGGACGAGCTGACGGCAGACTTTCCGACAATTCGCGATGCGTCCCAAAAGAGTCCGTTCATTTGGCAATTGGTCCTGCCAGCTCCGTTTGCCGCACTGGGAACTCCGCAGGGCTTCAGCGCGGAATATACTCTCGGATGGGCGGGCGGATTCTGGGGCCGGCACGCCACGCAGACTCAGGTGGAACTGGAACATTGGACGGGCGCCGCCACGCGCCCGGCGCCAAGCGCCGCGCTGAACCAGTACGTTTTCACGGCATTTGACATGCCGTCGCAAGTGCAGCTCACTGTTGTACGGCGCTTGTGGATGATTCTGCTGGGCGGGTTGGCCGCGCTGGCGGTTGGATTGGCGTTGCTTTACACAAATGTGGCTCGCTCGGGCGCGTTCTGGCTTGCGTTGTGCATCGCGTCGGCGATTCTGCTGGCAGCTTATCCGGAAGCGGCGGTTGGACTTGTCCAAGCGGTCGTTATCGGCGCTGTATTTACGCTCGTCTCCGCGCTGACCCGATGGCTATTGGCTGACGGCGAGCCTCGAACCACGCTTCCATCGGCGGCGGCTCCGGCGAGTTCCATTGCCAGCCTGGCCGCCACGCAGGCCTGGATCGCGGACGAGGGCGCCGAGGGAGCGCCCTCCGGAGCTTCAACGGGAAGATACCAGGCAAGCGGCGCCGCGCCATGAGAAGTCGACTTTGTTTCAGAGGCCTGACGCCAGCGATCGCCGTGCTTGCCGGGCTTCTGTTTTCGTTCGCGACTCAAGCTCGACTCGGCGCTCAAGAGCAGAGGCAATCGCCGTCCGGCGTCGCGGATTCTCCCTTGTATCGGCGTGTATTCGTGCCGGTCGATCATTCCGAGAGCTGGCCAACCCATGGCGATCGCTACGTGCCAATGGATCGCAAGGAATTCTCGCGGCGACTTCAACTCCTGAACGATGGACGACAGCTGCAACGAATTCCCGGGGCTAAGCTGGCTGCAGCCCGCTATCGAGCCAAGATAAGCGCCGATGGCGTCCTCGACGGAACCGCCTCATGGGATGTTCGACTTCGCGATGATCGCGCTGCCTTACTGCCTTTGGAGCCGTTGAACCTCATCCTTCGCGAAGCCCGTTGGATTGCCGCGGGAAGCGCTGAAGCCGGCAACGCGCTGATCGGCGCCTGGCCGAACGGTGATTCAGCCGACCTCACATCCGGCGTCTGGGCGGCGCAGGAAGGAACGCTTGACGTCCGGTTTGCTATGCCTCCGCATGAGCGGTCGCCGGAGAAAGATGAATATGTGCTGGAGTTGCCGGCCGCAACCTCGCAGTCGCTGACGCTGACGCTTCCCAGCGAGTTCGCCGCGACCATCTCGACTGCGTCGCTCGTAGAGAAGTCACCGGCCGGCGGGGACCAGCGGCAATTTACATTCAAGCTAGCTCCCGCGCCGCGATACAGCCTGTCAATCTTCAAAAAAGAGCCGTCCACTCAGCCGCGCAATTCATTGGCGCGGGTTGCGATGGCGGAAACGTATGCCGTTTCACAGGAAGGGCTGGACTATGAGGCAGAGCTTCGCGTCGAGCCTCAGAGTGCGCTATCACACCAACTGCGATTAGTCATTCCCGATTCGCTTCGCATCGTCGAGGCCCGCGTGGACGGCGCCGCGACCGAGTGGCGCCGAGATCATGATAATCCAGATTCAGTGAAGATTCCGATTTCGCCCGAGGGCGGTCCGCACCTGATCCAAATCAAAGGCGTCTCCAGCGTCACATTCCAGACGCCGTGGCAGCTTCCACGGATCTTGGCGCCGGACGCCGCCTGGTTGGAAGGGACGATGAGCTTGTCGATTGATCCGTCGCTCGTGCTCGAATCAATCGACCCGCGAGGATGCAGCCTGCTGAATGTCGTCGGCGTATCGCCGAACGCTTCTCAAGGGGAAGTCTTCCGCTTGCAATCGTGGTCGCCAGAGGCAACCGCCGAAGTCGTCCTGGCCAGGCGAACGACGCGGATTCACGGATCTTGTGGCGTCGTCACCGAGTTCGATGAACATGAACTTGCAGGCCGTGTGCAGGTGATCGTTTGGGCCGAGGGCGGCTCGCTTCTGCAACTCGCGGGGTCGCTTGGAAGCGAGTGGTTGGTTGACTCCGTGGAGACGGCCAATCCAGATGACGTCGTTGAATGGCACGTTTCGCGAGTGAACGCCGACCGGCGACTTTACATCCAATTGCGGCGTTCTCCAAACGAGGCCAAACCGCTTGTTTTGACTTGCACGGGCCGCAAGCTGCTTCGCGAAGCCAACAAGCCAATAACGCTCCACGATGCGAACTGGATTGAATTCGAGAACGCGTCGTTCCTGTCGCACTATCTTCTGGTCAAGGCGACAGGCGGCGGCCAACTGGTCGCTGAAGGCGCCAGCGAGGAACCCAACGATGTTGCGTTAGACGATGTTCCGAGAGAGCTGCGTGAGTTTTTCGGCAAGGCGAGCAACGGCTTTATCTTTGATGCAAATCACATTGAGAAAGAGGCAAGAATCCGGCTGGCGGCGGCCCGCCCTCGTCTTCGAGGCCAGGCATGGATTCAGCTTATGGGCGATTCGAACGGTTTCACTCAATCGGCAGAAATTCGTTGTGAACCGCTTACAGGATCCGTTGAAGAATTGCTCGTCGAAACCTCGCAGCCACTGCCGCCTAGTGCGCGATGGCAGCTCGGAGGTCGCGGGATCAATGCCGAAAGAGAGAGCCGTGATTCGGCTGCCGCATCAGGCGAGCGGAGCTTAAAAGGCGCCAGGTACCGCATGCGGCTTCCGGCCGCGACTCGCCATCCTTTCGACTTGAGTGTTTCCTGGAAAAACTCGTCATCGAATGACGCGGTGATCGGCTTTAGGCTTGTCGATGCGGACGTCTGGCAAAGCTTTGCGGTACTGTGCGGCGACTCGCGCACGGTCAAAATCGATGCACATGGCTGTTCGCCGGCCGCCCTGAATGGCGGCCCGCGTCCCGAGGCGGCCGTCCTCGGCTGCTTTCGATTGATGAACGACGCATCGTCAGATTTCGGGCCGACGCCCTCCATGTCACTCGTGGAGTCAAACTCACGTCAACTTGCGGAACCGATTGTCTGTTGGCAGTGCAAAATGTTTACCGTGCAGTTCGCCGACGGCAATCAACGTCATCGAATCATTTATGAATTGACCTCGGGAGGCGCTCAGCAAGCTGTCCTGACACTGCCGCCTGATGTGACCGCAGACGCGGTTCACCTGAACGGCGCCGAGGCGCCCATGAATTTCGACCGCCAAGCTGGGAGCTTGAATGTGCGGCTGGCCGCCGGCCAGCGGCAAGTGAGCCTTGAGGTTGATCTTCAAGAAACAGGCGCTTCGCTTGGATTGGCCACGTCGGTGCAGCCGCCGCGCGTCGAACCATCCTTTACGGTCCTTGCCGGACAATGGGTTGTTGCTTCGCCGCCCGGCTTTCAACGTCTTGATTCAGGTCTCGAGACAAGTGATTCCCAAGGTTGGCTCGAACGGCTTTGCGGGCCGTTGGCGAAATCGGATAAACCGGTTTCTGTTGCAGGCAACAGCCAGGGCTATGCCAACCTGGATCTCGCTTCCAACGTTATCAACGCGTCGTCAAGGCCGCTTCTTTTCCCGGTCAATTGGACAACGACGACTCAAGAATTTATGTCGTCGCCGTCGCCCATCCGGCTTCGTTCGGAGTCCTTGCATCGTGCTATTTGGTGCGTCATTTGGCTGGCGTCCGCGGGCTTTGCCGGCCTTCGATGGCCGCGCCGAGCCATGCTATTAGGGATCGTGCTGCTGGCCGCGGCGATTGGCACACAATTGTTTCCGCTGGCGTGGGTATTTATTCCGCAAGCTATGTTCGTCGGGCTAATCAGCGGCGTGGCGACTTGCCTTCTCGCAAGGCTCGTGCAGGCGAATGGTAAAATCGCGACCGGGACAGCGGCGATTTTGGCTTCGCTCCTTTCAGTGGCTGTCGCATCGCCTGCGTCCGCGGTTGAAACCACATCGGTCCCTCCTGGCGTTTTGTTTCCAATCGGAGCTAACGGCGAAGAAGCCGGTTCAGACGTCTATGTTCCCGAGTCAATGCTAAGGGAACTTCTCGCCGCGGATCAACCTGATGAAATTCTGGGTGTAGGCTCGGTTTTGCTCGGCGCACATTACGAAGTGAATCTGTCCGCCGCTAACGATCAAAACGCGGTCGCGTGCAAGGACTGCCTGTTAAAGTTTCGCTTTCGAACCTTCAAAGGTCATCAGGAGCTTTTGTTGCCTTTATCGAAGAGCGATGGCCAGTGGCAAGCGCGCGCGGCGCTTGACGAAAGTTCAATCAACGTCCAATGGAGAAAAGGCGGCCGGGGCTGCACCTTCTATTGCACGAAACCGGGCGAACACTTACTCGCCCTTCACGTGCGGCCAAATGCAATCGCCGAAAACGGCTCCGGCGAATTCCATTTGAGCGTGCCGAGCGTGCCGGGGGCGACGATCGAGGTCAACAAGCCGGAATCGCTGACAGGCGTGGCCATTCAGTCGGCGGTCCTTGAAAACGGGGACTCAAAGGCAGGCCGCGAGAATGCGACGTTGGCGCCGAGCCGCACACTCAGCGTCGCCTGGCATTCGAGCCAGCCCAATGAAGCAAAAGTCGAGGTCGAGCAGCTTTCCGTGTTACGCATTGAACCGGCCGCCGCACGGTTGAAGGTAATAATTCGATTGTCGAGCAGCGACACGGGGATTGAAACGCTGACGTTGCTCGCGGCGCCGCAATTGAAGCTCTTGCCGACTGATGCCTCGGCGCCGTTTTCGATAAACGAAACGCCAGGCGCCGTTGGAAATCAAATTGAGCTGACATTTCCTGAGCCGCTCGTTTCATCCGCCAACGTGGAACTGGATTTTCAGGTCCAGC
>JAICUM010000228.1 GCA_025935855.1 Pirellulales bacterium
AGTTTCCGGCTGGTGCTCGACGCTTGTTCGCCGGGCCCTCGAGCGCATTAAGTTCGATCAAACGCTCACCCTGTTCCTCGCGAAACTAGTCCGCTGGTCAATTCTTTTGCTGGCGGCGCTCACCTGTCTCGACTCTTTCGGCGTGCAGACTACCAGCTTCGCCGCGCTCATCGGCGCCGCTGGTCTCGCCATTGGCCTTGCTTTTCAGGGCGCCCTTTCGAACGTCGCGGCCGGCGCCATGTTACTTATCTTTCGGCACTACAAAGTGGGCGATGAAGTGAACGTCGCGGGCCACGCCGGCACGGTGCGTGAGATCGAGCTGTTCACCACCGACATCGACACGCCCGATGGCCGCCGCATTGTTGTGCCCAACAGCTCAATCTTCGGCGCGGTGATTGAAAACGTCACGCACAATCCGATCCGCCGGGCGAGCGTCGACGTGGGCGTCGCCTACTCGGCCGACATCGATGAAACGCGCAGAGTCCTGGAACGCGCTGTTCGCAGCGTCGCCACGGTGCTGCCGGAACCGGCGCCCGGCGTCTCGCTGACGGAGCTGGCCGCGTCGAGCGTGAACTGGCAAATCCGCGGCTGGGCGAAGAAGGAAAACTTCGGCGCCGCCAAGGAAGGAATCATTCGCGCAGTGAAGATGGAACTGGACGCGGCCGGCATTGGAATTCCCTTCCCGCAGCTCGACCTGCATCTCGACCAGGTCGAACAACCGGCGACGACCGCTTTTCGCCGCGCCGCTTGATGTTTCTTGCCCGAAGCAAGGAGTGTCGCGCCCTTCTCCAAACGCATTGAGCGCGCCCACAATAAGGGCCATCTTGGATGTCGCCGTCTAGCGGGACCGTGCCCACGCGAACCTGGGCATGGCCCTCATTTATCGATGGCGCCCGACACTTACTCACTCTCAATTAATTAGCGATCCCCATGACCACCTACCGCACCGAACGCGACACGATGGGCGAAATGCAAGTCCCGGCCGACGCCCTATACGGGGCCTCGACGGCCCGGGCGGTCGATAACTTCCCTGTCGCGCACGAGCCGGTCCCTGCGCCGGTCATCCACGCGTTCGGTTATCTCAAGGCCGCGTGCGCTCAGGCCAACCTTGAGCTCGGCAAGCTCGATAAAAAACTCGCTGAGGCGATCATCGCCGCGTCGAACGACGTCGCCGCCGGCAAGTACGACGAGCACTTCCCGGTCGATATCTACCAGACCGGCTCAGGCACCTCGACGAACATGAACGCCAACGAGGTGATCGCCAACCTCGCCAACGAACGGCTCGGCTTCGGCCGCGGCGCCAAGGGGCAGAAGGGCGCCGTCCATCCGAACGACCACGTGAACATGGGCCAGTCGTCCAACGACACGTTCCCCGCCGCCATGCACATCGCGGCCGCGGTGATGCTCAAAGAGCGGATGCTGCCGGCGCTGACGCGCTTCGCCGAGGAGCTGGCGAAGAAAGAAAAGCAGTGGGACCACCTCGTCAAAATCGGCCGCACGCATTTGATGGACGCCACGCCGATCCGCGTCGGCCAGGTCTTTTCGGGCTATGCCGCGCAGGCTCACTATGCCACCGTTCGCGGCGGCCGGGCGATGGTGCGTCTGGCGGAGAACATGCCGATTGGCGGCACGGCCGTCGGCACGGGCATCAACACGCATCCGGAGTTCGCCAAGCGCGTCTGCGCCAGCCTGTCGAAAACGCTCGATCTCAGTTTCAAGGAAGCGCTGAACCATCCGGAAGCGCAAGCCGCGAAAGACTCGTTCGTCGAAGCCCACGGCGAGCTTAAGACGATCGCCGTGTCGCTCTCGAAAATCGCCAACGACATTCGCTGGCTCGGCAGCGGCCCCCGCTGCGGCATTTTTGAACTGCTGCTCCCCGAGACGCAACCCGGCAGCTCGATCATGCCCGGGAAGGTCAACCCGGTGATCGCCGAGTCGATGATTCAGGTCGCCTGCCGCGTCTTTGGCAACGACACGGTCGTAACCACTGCTGGTTTCGGCGGCATTGGCTCGATCTTCGAGCTGAACGTCGCCATGCCGGTGATGATCGACGCCTTCATCGAGTCGGTGAAGCTCATTGGCAACGTCGCCGACGTCTTCACCGACAAGCTGCTCACGGGGCTGCAAGTGAACGAAGAGCGCTGCCGGACGCTGATCGATCAATCGTTGATGATGGTGACCAGCCTGGCGCCCGTCCTAGGCTACGAAACGTGCGCCAAGCTAGCGAAGCAAGCATTCAAGGAGAATAAAACGATACGCCAGCTCGTGAGCGAGCAAAACTTGGTGCCCGCCGCGGAACTCGAAAAGCTCCTCGATCCCGATGGCATGACGCGGCCAGGTTGATTGAATCATCTTTGGGCAGCGTGCCAAGCCCACGTCCGCGTGGGCATGAAATAGACCGAGAGCACGTCCACGTCGACGGACCTCCGTGGGCATAGCAGACGTCCCAAAAGGACCCAAACCCGCCGCGAGCGGCGGGGCTAAATGTCGTTCTGTTAATCTAGGCAAGCCTCGCCGTTCTTTTCAACTTTTCTTATCAATTCGGTTGCACCGGCTTTGGCGCCCGCGCCGATAAAGCTCAAACCGGACCGCCGCGCTTGCGCGGCTTCTGCCGGTGCTAGCTTGTCGTCTCCTCGCTATCCCCCATCGGGGCCGCCGAATATGAACGCCAAATACGTTCACCACTTTTCCCGTTTCCTTGCACTTCCTGCGGCCGGCGTCTTTTTTGCATTCTTTCCGAATGCGTTGCGGGCCGAGGGCGCTGCTGGCGGGGAGCCGGCCTCCGTACTCGTTGTCTCTGGAGATGAAGGCGGAGTATCGCGGCAACAGCCGCCAGCTGCGGCCGGGACGGAGTTGACAGTTCGGGGCGCCAACGCGGAAACCCCCGATGGCGCTCTCGCGGCGAAAGCCAATTCGCAGCCTTCCAAACCGCTCTCGGCAATCATCATTGATCCGGCCGTCACGCCGGCCGCTTATACAGGCGGCGGACGGGGCTTCTTCTCCGGTGGAGGACCGCTGCGGCCCTCGCCGGCTGCTGGCATTCAGCCACAGTACGGACGCTTTCCCTCGGGGCGGCCGCGCCACATGTCGCCTCCCGCGGTGGCCAAGAGTGAACATGATCTGCCGCCGCAAAAGCGAAGCGGAAACGCGCCCGGCAGTTCCAAACATCTTCTCGTCCAGGCGTATGAGATGTCGCTCAAGGCGAGCACCGAAGCCGAGTATTCGCAAGTCGTCCGATGGTGTGCCGAGGGCATGAAGCACGGCCTCGACGCCGAAAGCCGGCAGTTCGCTCTGCAACTTTCCGCGTGGGCGTTGAATCGCCGCGGGCAGTTGCGCGCCGATCACAACCAGCGTGAATTGGCGATCGTCGATTTCCGCGCGGCGCTCGATTTCGATCCGACCTGCTGGCGCGCCCTGCACAATCGCAGCGTTTCGCTCGCTCAAGGCGGCCAATTCGCCGAAGCCTTCGACGACGTTTGCAAGGTGATCGCCCTGAATCCGAATTTTGCCAAGGCGTATGCGAACCGCGGCACGCTTTACGTGCAGGCCAGCGACAATGATAAGGCCATCGCCGACTACGACGCCGCACTGAAGCTCGATCCGAACCTGACCGCGGCACTGGTCGGTCGCGGCCGGCTGTGCCACATGACCGGTCGGCTAGACGAAGCCCTCGAGAATCTCACGGCCGCCGTCAAAAGCGATCCGCAGGACGCGGACATCGTATGCAGCCGGGCCGACCTACTGGTGGACCTCGGCCGCTACAGCGAAGCCTTGCAAGATTACGCCCGGGCAATCGACCTGAATCCGAAGTTCGAGCACGCCTATCGCAATGGCGCCTGGCTGCTGGCCACCTGTCCGGACGACTCCATTCGTGACGCCGACGGGGCCCTCAAGGGAGCACAAGCCGCCATCGACTGCGGTTACGGCGAGCGGCACGCCGCCCTCGATACGCTGGCGGCGGCGCTGGCTAACGCCGGCCGCTTCGAAGAAGCCGTCGGCACGATGCAGCAGGCGATCGAAGTTGCCCCGGAAGACGCGCGCGCCGCCTATCAGGCTCGGCAACAGCTTTACGAATCGCACCAGCCGTTCCGCAGCCGGCCAATCAAGACGGAAGTGCAGACCGCGGAATTCGTGGAAGCGAACGGCTAAGGCGAAGCCGGCATCTCCGGCTTTACCGAAGTGTCGATTTAGCCGCGCTCTCTTGCCCCGCGATCCCGCCGCAAGCGGCCGGGCTAAATGACCCCCGTCACAACGCGATTACATCATCCACCAGTCGCCTGAATAGACGACCCACAGGCCCATCAGCAGATTGGTCACAGCGTGGGCCGCGACGCAGTCCCAGATGTTGCGCGTCCTTAGCATCAGCCAGGTCACCAGGCTGAACCAGACAAGTGCCGCCAGGCGTTCAGGGTGGGCCAGCACGGGGAACAGGATCACGGTGGCGAGACCCAAGCCGTTCACCTTGCCGAACGGGATCATGAACCAGTCGATGTGCATGACATAGCGCATCAAAAACGCCCGAAGAAAAAACTCTTCGATGACGGGCACGATCAAAACCAGCCCGAAAAACCGAATCGCCAAAAAGGCATAAGACCAGGCGGGCGTCTCGGACAGTTCCTTCAGCGGGTTATAGCCGGCCCGTTCGCCGCCGAGTTCTACCCACTTCGACCACTCAGGCGGAAAGTACGAATACGTCGCCACCTGCAGTTTTGCCAGCAGGATCCATAGCACGGCTCCGACGGCTCCGACAAGCAGCGCCAAGGCCGAAACGCGAAAAGGCCGCCAGGTTAGATAACCGGGTAGCACGAACAGCATGGCCAGAGCGGTCGCGACAATTTTGCCCGTATAGATCGTCGGATAGAACTCGTAGGGAATTTTCCTCGCCTGCTCTTCTTGTTCCTTCTTTAGTTGCCGTTCGCGCTGCTCTCGCTCGGTGCTATTAATCCCCGGTTCTTCGACGGGCCGAACCTTACTAGGTTCCGGGCGCGAAGGCTCAAACATCGTTCCCAACATGAACACCGCAAAGGGCAGCACATACGTCAGCCCCGGCCATCGGCCCCAAATGCCCCGCGGCAGCGGCGGCGTCGGCTCGTCGCTCAGCCACTCCGGCTTCGCCCGCGGCGCCTGGGCCTCCGTCGGTTCCAAATCGCCGCTTGCTTCTTCGCTTTGATCCGTCGCCATCGCGTCTTTTCTTGTGCCCTATGGCCTTGTAAGTCCGCTGCCTCGGCAAGATATTCCCGTCGCCTTAGTCTAGTCAAAATCGGCCTTTGCGATTTCGCCGAAGCTCCGTAATCTTTGCTGTCGTCGAACTGTCCGGCGCTCCGGTCGTTCCAAGCCCCAAAACCGATAAAAATACCCCTTTGGGACTAGTCGCCCGGAGGGCCCAACGTAAAAATGTAGGATCGTCCCCGCCCCGCTAGCAGGACTGTAGCAGCCGCAGGTCCTGGCTCTTGGCCTACAGGAACGCCGACGAATCCCTTTCGTCCGGCCGCCCAACGCCGCCGCCGACCGCGTGGCACTATGCCTGCGGACGCTCGGCAGCGTGACAATTACCTTTTTTTCGCCTGAAGCCTCAGGCACGTGACCATGGATCTTCGTAAAGTTCGCAATATCGGCATTTCGGCCCACATCGACTCGGGCAAGACGACGCTCAGCGAGCGCATCCTGTACTACTCCGGACGCATCCACAAGATCGAGGACGTCCGCGGCGGCGGCGACGGGGCTACCATGGACTTCATGGAGCTGGAGAAGGAGCGCGGGATCACCATTACCAGCGCCGCCACCAGCTTGAAGTGGGAAGGCCATCAGATCAACCTGATAGACACGCCGGGCCACGTCGATTTTACCGTCGAAGTCGAGCGCAGCTTGCGCGTGCTGGACGGCGCCATTCTGGTGCTGTGCTCCGTCGGCGGCGTACAGTCGCAGTCGATGACCGTGGACCGGCAGATGAAGCGGTACAACGTGCCGCGGCTGGCGTTCATCAATAAGATGGACCGCACCGGCGCCAATCCCGAGAGCGTCGTGAAGCAAGTGCGCGAAAAGCTAGGCGCCGATGCCTGCCCGATGCAGATTCCGATCGGTCGCGAAGACGAGTTCAAGGGCGTCGTGGATTTGATCACGATGAAGGCCCTGTACTTCGACGGCTCCAACGGCGAGAAGATTCGCACCGAAGAGATTCCGGCTGAGGTCAAGGAAGAAGCCGCCGAAGCGCGCACGCGCATGCTCGAAGCGCTGTCGATGTACAGCGATGAGCTGATGGAGCTTCTGCTGGGCGAAGAGGAAGTGCCCGAGAAGCTGATTTACAAGATCTGCCGCGACGCGACGATCAACCAGGGCTTCACCCCCGTGTATCTGGGCAGCGCCTACAAGAACAAGGGCGTCCAGCCGCTGATGGACGCGGTGACGCGGTACTTGCCGAGCCCGCTGGACCGCAACTACACCGCTCTAAATCCGAAGAATCCGGAAGAGAAGATCAAACTCGAGAGCGACCCGGCCAAGCCGTTCGTCGGCATGGCCTTCAAGATCATGGACGACGAGTTTGGCCAGCTCACTTTCACCCGCGTCTATCAGGGCACGGCGAAGAAGGGCGACATGTATTTCAACCAGCGCACCGGCAAAAAGGACCGCTTCAGCCGGATCGTGAAGATGCACGCCGACCGCCGCGAGGACATCGACGCGGCCGAAGCCGGCGACATCGTGGCGATCATGGGTCTGGATTGTGCCAGCGGCGACACGTACGCCGCCGAGCCGAACTACTGCACGCTCGAGAGCATGTACGTCGCCGAGCCGGTCATCAAGATGTCGATCAACCCGCTGTCGCGCGACGGGGCGGACCGGCTCTCGAAGGCCTTGCAGCGGTTCCGCAAGGAAGACCCGACGTTCAACGTGTATACCGACGAAGAGACCAGCGAAACCGTCATCGCCGGCATGGGCGAGCTGCATTTGGAAATCTACGTCGAACGTATTCGACGCGAATACCGCGTCGAGGTCGAAGTCGGCGCGCCCAAGGTCAGCTACCGCGAGGCGCCGACCACGAGCTACGCTTTCGACCACAAGCGGAAAAAGCAAACCGGCGGTTCCGGCCAGTACGGTCATATCAAGGGCGTCATGGGTCCGATGACCGACGAGGAACGGGCCGAAGCCAAGGGCGAGCTGCTGTTCGTCGATAGCGTCGTCCAGGGCCGCATTCCGAAGAACTTCATCCCCGCCGTCGAGAAGGGCGTCCGAAACATGATGGCCAAGGGGCCACTGGCCGGATTCCCGGTGGTGAACCTGAAGTTCGACCTGCAGGACGGCTCGTACCACGACGTCGATAGCTCGGACATGTCGTTCATGCTCACCGCACAAGAGCTGATGCGTGAGCAATTCGGCAGGATGAAGCCGGCGCTGTTGGAGCCGATCATGCTCGTGGAAATCGAGGTGCCCGAGTCGTTCCAAGGAAGCGTGGTCGGCAACATTTCCGCTCGCCGCGGCATCATGACGAGCACCGAGACCGTCGGCAAAACGACGAAGATCATCGCCGACATCCCGCTGGCCGAAACGTTCGGCTACTCGACCGACTTGCGCTCGATGACGCAAGGGCAGGGGACGTTCACGATGGAGTTTTCGAAGTACCGCCCCGTGCCGGTGAACATCCAGCAGGAGATCATCGCGGAGCGCAAAGCGGAGCTGCAGCCGGCCTAATCACTGGCCAAGTGCACTTCACTTGATCAC
>JAICUM010000333.1 GCA_025935855.1 Pirellulales bacterium
CAAAAAAATAGACCTATTAAAAAACAAAAAAACCAAAATCCAAATAATATCTCAATGGTCGAAACTTCCCTAAAACCCCTTTGCTACATTCGCTATCTTCTGTTGTTTTGATTGCCTTCTTCTGTCCCTCTGTTCCCTCGTGTGGAAAGAAAAGAAAGGTTCACTAACTAAGGTTGTTTCCGGTCTTCACGTCCTCATGTCCCCACTCTCGCAGCTTCCCTTCAATGAACTCAATCACCGCCCGGTGTTCCTCCGTTCCCCGGCCCTTCACCCACAGCGGCTCGCCGAACGCAAAATGCACCGGCTTCTTGGGATCAATCCGCCCAAAGTCCATGAAGAGCCCTTTGCCGATCGCCCACGCGTCGGTCTTCAGTGCCAGCGGCACCATCGGCACGCCGGCCCGATGAGCCAGTTTCACGCCCATCGTGTTGAACTCCGCCGGGTCGAACACGACCGTCCGCCGCCCCTGCGGAAACACGATCACCGAAATCCCCCGCCGCAGCCGCTCCGTCCCCTCGACAAGCGTCTTCTTCAAGTCCGCTCGCGCATCAGTCTGCGACAAGGCGATCGGTTGCCGCGATCGCATGACGTGCCCGAAGACCGGGTACGTGACGAGGCTTTCTTTGACCACGAACGTCACCGGCTTAAACGGCTGCACGATCGTCGGCAAGATCGCCGTCTCCAACGTCCCCATGTGATTGCCGACAATCACGCACGGCGACTCCAATTGCTCAAGATGTTCAACCCCCGTGATCTCCAGCCGCACGCCGACGCGTTCCAGCCCGCGCAACAATTCCAGGCTGCTTTGGCTCCAATCCTCATCGGTATAACGCGATCGTCGGGCCTTCGCGCTGGCGCGAAAGATCGTCCGCACGAGGCCGGGGTAATACGACAGCCAAGGAAACAGCCGCGCCGCGAGCGACGCCTTCCGCGGCGCCGTCCGATAGACGCCGTTGACGTACGTCAACCGGTTCCGGGCGATCGGCTCAGCAGCATGAATGGCACTGGACATGGCAGGTGTATCGAAGAGTCGCAATCCCGCCGAGCATACCACACCCCCAAGCCAAACGAGAATGCCCGCACCGCCGCACATAGCCCGGCCATTCTGGCCGGGCGCCGAGCCAGAATGGCTCGGCTATCTAAGAAGAACCGCCAACGTCTCACGCCGCCTCATAGCAGCGTGCCTCGCAGGATCACCAGCGCCACCGAGAAATAAATCACCAACCCCGTCACATCCACGAGCGTCGCCACGAACGGCGCCGACGACTTCGCCGGATCGAACCCCAGCCGCTTCAAAATAAAAGGCAACATCGCCCCCGACAGCGTCCCCCACATCACGATCCCCACCAGCGACAACGCCACCGTGAGCGCCACGAGATATGGATAATCGCCGTAGATATTCGTGAACTGGCTCCAAATCGAAATTCGCAAAAACCCGATCGTTCCCAGCACGATTCCCAACGCCAGTCCCGAGACAATCTCCCGCCGCATCACCAGCCACCAATCGCCGAGCGTGACTTCGCCTACGCCCAACGCCCGCACAATCAGCGTCGCCGCCTGTGAACCGGAATTTCCGCCGCTCGAGATGATTAGTGGAATAAACAGGGCCAACACCATCGCCCGGTGCAGCTCCGCGTCGAAGTACCCCATCGCCGAAGCGGTGAGCAGCTCGCCCAAAAACAGCACCACCAGCCACGCCGCCCGCTTCCGCACCATCTCCCACAACGGCGTGTCGATGTACGGCTCGTCGAGAGCTTCCAAGCCGCCGAACATCTGAATCTCGCGCGTCGCCTCTTCCTCGGCCACGTCCAACACGTCGTCGATCGTCACGATCCCCAGCAGCTTCTGCCGGCTGTCGATCACCGGCAGCGCCGTCCGGTCGTACTTGCGAAACACGCCGACCGCGTCAGCTTCCTCGTCGGTCACCGCCAGCGCGATATACCGCGAGTCCATCAGCTCGCTCACCTTCCGCTCCGGCTGAGCCAGCAAAATCTCGCGGATGCGAATGTCATCAATCAGCCGATCGTCGTCGTCCGTGACATACACCACGTTCAGCGTCTCGCTGTCCTTGCCATACCGCCGCACATAATCCAGCACCTGGTTGACGGTCCACCCGGCCCGAATGGCGATGAAGTCCGGCGTCATCAACCGGCCGACCGTCCCCTCGCCGTACGACAGCAACGAACGCGCGACCCGCTGCTCGCTGGGGGTCAGGATTGTCAGCAGCCGCTCGATCTCCTCCCGCGGCTCCCGCTCGAAGAGCGCCGTCCGGTCGTCCGGAGACATCGCGTTGAGAATCCGCACCAGCTGCGATTCCGGCAGGATTTTCAGAATCTCATGCTGCTCGGCCGCCTCGACGTGCTCGAACGCCTGAGCCGCCAGCTCAGGATTCAGCGCCTCGAGAACGACGAGGCTTTCCTCCGGCGTCAGATCCTCGAGCAAATCCCCGAGGTCCGCCGGCATCCAATGGTTCAGAACCTCGCGCAGCGTGACGGCGTCGCGCTCTTCGATCAGCTCGCGAATATCCGGCAGCGTAAGCTTTTCGAGGATCGACATGGCCGTATCCCCCTCCCTCGAAGGTCGCAGAGGGGCCGCGGCGCCGAGGGGTTAAGGGTGGCAGTAGCGAGGTGTGCGTACATAATCAGTCGCGCAGCGAAACGAACGCGACGAGAAACCATTCGGGCAACCCACCAGCATTACCGCTACCGGCCAATTAGGCTAGGCCATACCGTAGCCGTCTCTCTCCGAGAGACGGACGGCTGCGCGCGTCAGCGAGCAGCCCGCCCGCCTCACGGCAGCTCCCGAATCCGCAGCCCCATAAACTCCACCGGCGCCCCGTCCGACTCCAGACAGAGGTAGCCGGTCCGCGGTTCACATCCGTTGCCGCCCGACACCTCTTCGCCATTCACCCACAGGCGAATCTCGCCGTTGATGGCCCGCACGTAGTAGTGGTTCCACTGGCCCACGCCCTTGCTCAGGTCCTTTCGCGGAAAGCTCCGCGTCCCGTCGGGCGACACCGGCGCGAACGGCTTGAACCGCGCCGTCCCAACCTGAAACACATCGCCGTTCGTGGTGAACCAATCCGACTTCTTCCCGTTCTGCTTCTCCCACTGCTCGGCGAAGCCATGATCCAGAATCTGCACCTCAAACCCCCGCTGCGGCAGTTTGCCCCGCGGCAAATCCTTCAGCACTTCCTCGGCCGTCCAGACGAAGATGCCCGAGTTCCCCCCCGACGTCAGATGCCGCCACTGGGCGACCAGCTCGAAATTAGTGATCGGCTTCTTCGATCGAATCACCCCGATCGGCTTTCCCTTGCAACTGGCCTCCCCGCCCTTCCAGGTAAAGGTGTCCGCATCGAGGTTCACATGCGTGAAGTCGTCTTCGCCCAAGGGCCGGAACCCGGGCGCACTGCCGTCGATGCAAGCTTTACCGGGCACCGCCTCATCGGCGGCCATCGCCGCGCCTGTCCATTGCCCTGCCCACACGCCGGTTGCCAGCACCAGGAAAAACCAAGCCTTCCGCATCGCTCGCCCTCCAAAAGTTGCCCAGGCCAACTAGCGCCTGACCGTCACGGTTGATAAATAGTTCGCCAGCCACGGCGTGCCAATGAATCCAAACAGGAACACAGTGACAAACGGAATGCCCCACTGAACGTCCAGCACGGCGCCCGCAATCACGGCTGCACCCACGATTGCCATCGCGGCCGCGAACAGCGTCATCGCCTGGCGCGGCCATCCGGAATCCAAATAGTAAATCGTCACCAAGGGAAGTGCGAGTCCCACCGCCACGAGGGCGGTCGCCATCGCCGCCGCACTGTCAGTTGCCAGGTAGGTCGCCGCTGCAGCCAGAAACGCGAGCAAACACAATCCAAACCAATTCGACGAGATCCGCTGATCTCGCGACAACGCATGCCGCCCTAACGGATGCAGCCGCAACAGCAGATTGAACAGCGGAACGGAAAACCAGGTGAGCAGCACGAAGCCCACATATGCCAGTAAGATTGGCGCGATCCACGGCTGCAACCGCTCATTCGAGTCGGCGAATTCTCCGAGCATGCGGGCGCCGAGCCAGCCGCCAAGAATGACCCCCCACCGCGCCCGACTGCTCAAGCGGCCCATCCACAGGAAATAGCCAAGCATCCAGCGATAAATCGGGTTCTTGGCCTTGAGAGCCTCGACCATCCCCATCCGAGCGTATTCGAACGTCGGGTCGAGCCGCAGCGCTTCGCGGAAATGAACGAGAGCTTCCTTCGGCTTCCCGTCGTGCAAGAGCGCCCAGCCCTTGTTGGCGTGCGCAAACGCGTCGTCAGGATCGCGGGCCAGCGCTTCATCAACGTTGGCAATAGCCTCGGTCCGCCGGCCAAGCTTCGTCAGGGCGAGCGTTCGCAAGTTGCTGCAGTCGGAGTTCTCAGCGTCGTGGGTCAACCCCTGCTCGGCGGTTTCCAACGAGGCCTGCCACTTCGACTGGCTGTACAGCGTCGCGGCCAGCCGGGCGTAGTTGTCGGCGTCGGAAGCGGCCAGCCGCACCGCCTCGCGGGCTGACGCTTCCGCCTCCGGATAGCGATTCCGCTGCTCCAGCACAATCGATCGGCAGTAATGCGGCTGGGCCTCGTCCGGCGTTAGCACGATGGCCTGCTCCACCTCCGCCTGCGCCTCGTCAAGCTTCTCTTGCTTCACGAGGCACAGCCCAAGCAGCGCATGCGCCTGCGCGTCCTGCGGCCACTCCGCCAGCAGTCGACGAAGCTCCTGCTCCGCCTCCGCGTAGCGCGAGTGCTGGTAGAGGAGAATGGCTCTATGCAGACCCTCAGTCATCTAATGACTCTCCGCTTGGCTCATCGCATTCTGCTTGGCACACGCCAATGTGATCGCGAGAACTCCGAGCCAACACATTGCCGCAATCGCCGGTCCGCCCGAGAATTCTATCGCCCCGCACAGGCCAAGTGCGCCGAGGACGAAAAGCAATGCCCAAGACGCAATCGGCCTCCGTGCGGACCACGAGTCATTTGAACCAACAAAAACCATCGTCAAAACCAGAGCTAGCGCCGCATAAGAATATGCGGGCATCTTGCTGAACGCCCATGCCAACATCGTCAAAAATGAATGGATGCCGAGCAAGGCGATGCAACTCCCCAGTATTTGCGAAGCAACGTCAGACCAAGATTGATCCAACTCCTTCCGCTTCAGCAAGAACATCAACGACGTCGAGTAAACGCTCGAACAAAGCAAGAAGAAGGCAAGATTATACGACGCAGCGACCAACAGAAACGCCGCTTCGTCCCTCTGCGATGGAATCAAGGTCGCAACCCATAACAGCGCAAGAGTTGCCGTCGCCAAGATCGCATACACCGTCCATTGCCTGATGGGATGTTCCGGCGAACACCACTTCGCCAAGGCATTCAGGCGGACGAATAGTCCCGCATTTCGCCCATAAGCATCGGCGATGGCGACAGCGTCATTATGCCCCACCGGATTCAGTCGCCTTGCCTCCAGCAGGAAGTTGAGCGCGGAAACCGCCTCGCCGTCATGAAG
>JAICUM010000690.1 GCA_025935855.1 Pirellulales bacterium
CCGCAGGCGGGCTGCAGAAGTAAGCGGTCTTTCAGCGTCGTCCAAACGCCTTTGAATCTCAGGCGACGCGGCGCGACCTGTGCCAGCTTCGCCGCTTGACGCCGAAATTGCGCCACCAAGTTGTAGGCCACGACCGATGTATAGAACTCCTTCTCGAACATCTCGACGCTTTTCGCCCGAATGTTCTCCGCGTCCAGCGTCACCTTGAAGTCGCGAATATCGAACTCCACGTCATAGCGGCGTCGGTAGGCTGTCGCCGCCGTGAGGCCGTCCCACTCCAAATCGCTGACCAGGTACAGCGGCTTATCGGATTGGATGTCCACCTCATGGATGACGACGTCGAGAAACGCATCCGCCGGCAAGTCCGGAGTGCTTTGGCGATCTTTGGCGCTGGGGGTCCAGTGTAAATGAAATGTCTTGTGCGTCGGGCCTTCGTCGATCAAGACGGCGCGGCGACGCAACGCTTTGAATCGCTGGCCGCTCAAGCGAAACAAGAAGTTATGTCCGGCGAGGACGGCATGATGGGCAACGCTGTAGATCCCGAAACCGGAGTCGGCCATCACGATCGAGCGGGCCGGCAATTGCTTGAGGATCCGCCGAGCCTGGACGGCTTCGCTGGCGTTGTTTTCGCCGTACATTGGATCGATTTGCGGCAGCAATGTGCAGCCGCTTTGCAGTTCGTTGGCGACCATCAACCGCGCCACCGGCCAGACCGACTCGCCATGTTGATTGGGCGCCGGCGGATACGCTTCCTTGAGCGCTGGGGTCGGCGCGAGCGTGATCGTCGTGCCATCCAGGATGAACGCTCGCTGTCCATCGGCGAACGGTTCGCTGATCTCTCCAAGGTAATTGCAGATGCGGTTGGAGAAGTCGAAGATGAACTCCACCGGCAAGCGTTTTCGGGCCCGAGCATAGGCGCCCGAATTTTCCGATAGGCTCTGCTCTCGAACCCGCTTGTTATCGGGGAACAGGTCGCGATTGTGGGTGACAACGTGCGAAACGACTTCCTCGAGCGTCTTTCCGCGGCCCACACGCTGCAAAATGAGCATCCACAACGTGATGCCGTGCGTGTAGACCATCTTGCTCGTGTTGCGGCCGGCGAGATCGAGACCGGCTTGTTGCTGCGGGGCCTCTATCAGCGAGCTAAGCAATTTGACCGCCGACTCGAGTTCATCGGCCGAGAGATCGGTGGCAACGGCCTTTGCAGTCGTGGGAACGCGCGGCATGATGCATCCTTGCAAAAATGGCAGGTATTCAGAAATATCTGCTGTCAGTGCGCAAAAGTCATGCCAATTGTCGCTCGAAGATGCAAGATCCTCGACATAGTCGTAAAGTAAGTGGCATTGGGCTGACGCCTCCCGCTCGCCTGTGGGATTTACGCTTCAAGCCACTCCGGCCGCCGCCTGCTCGGCGCCGCCACGGCTCGGCTGGCCGGCGACGTAGGCCTCGACGATTTCGTCAAGGTTGAGTTCGACGACGCGATGCGGGCAACCGCTTGTAGCCAGTGTCCGCAAGGCTGCCTGAGCATTGTCGACTGCCACGACGATCTCATCGCCGCTGGTGCGGACATCGAGCGCGCTAAGTGCGGAGCCAAATTCATGATAGGCGGCGCGGGGCAGGACGATTCGCTTGACCTGGTCTCTTAATGCTTCGGTCGGCGCCTGCTTGACCAGCCTGCCGCGGTCGATGATCGCGATCGTGTCGGCGACCGGTTCGACTTCATACAGCAGGTGTGAACTGTAAAACACCGTGCGACCTTCGCCTTGCAGGTGGGTGATCAGATCGCGGTTGAATTCTTTGCGCATGATTGGGTCGAGCCCCAGCGCCGGGTCGTCGAGGATCACCAGCTCCGGCCGGTGCGCCAAAGCCAACAGCAGTCCAAGCCGCACCGTCTGGCCTTTGGAGAGGTGCTTGATCTTCGTTCGCAGCGGCAGCTCGAATTGCCGTGCGTAGCGGTTCGCCAACTCATGGTCCCAGGTCGGGTAAAACGGCGCCATGAAGCGGGCGATTTCGTCGACCGTCATCCAGCCGAACATTTGCTGGTCTTCCGCGAGGTAACCGATCCGTTTGCGCACCTCAATCTCATGTTTCGCAGGATCAAGCCCCAGCACGCGGATGGAACCGCTGTCGGGCTTGAGCAAACCGAGCAGCATGCGAATGGTGGTCGTTTTGCCCGCGCCATTGCGGCCGAGAAAGGCGAAGGTTTGCCCGGCGTGCACTTCCAGCGACAGGCCCTGCAAAACTTCCCGGTCGCCGAAACGCTTGCTGACGGAA
>JAICUM010000009.1 GCA_025935855.1 Pirellulales bacterium
AAGGAGGGATCACCAATAGCCAAGGACCGACTCAACACGCAAGACCGATACCCGTCTCGCGGCAAGGTAACTTCAACCGCCGCGCAGCGTCAACCGAAGGTCCGCGCATGGCACTAGCACAACCTGCCGACAGTGCCATTCGGGGCAGGGACCATTACGCGCTGCAAAAAGGCGCAATAAGTTACCTCTTACCGCGAACACTAACGCGAATCTAAAACAAGTTCGGTGCTATCCGGACCGTGGCAGCTCGTCGCCAATTTTTCCGGGCGGTCGGCGATTTGGCCCGGGGTGCTTGGCGCCGTCGCCGAGGTCGTGGCGGCATTGGTCGAGCAGCTTTTGCAATTGGGCGACGACTTCCGGATGCTGGTCGGCGAGGTTTTTGCTTTCGCTGACATCTTGCTCCAAATCGTAGAGCGAGATGCCGGGCCGTTTTTGGCCGCCGCTGGAGATGGAATCATGCGCGACCAGCCGCAGCTTCCAGTTGCCGCTGCGGACGGCTTCGAGCTTGTAGTCGCTGAAGTAAAAGAACCGGTCATGCGGCGTTTGGGCGCCAGGCTCGCCGCGCAGTAGCGGCATGATGTTTTTGCCGTCGATGATTCGATCGCGGGGCAGCTCAGCGCCTGCCAGTTCAGCCAGTGTGGGGTAAAAGTCGAAGCCGGCGACTAACTCGGCGCATTCGGTGGCCGCCGGAATTTTGCCGGGCCAGCGGGCGATCATCGGCACGCGCACGCCGCCTTCAGTGGAGGAATACTTACCCTCGCGCAGCAGGTGCATCCGAGGTTGCAGCCGCCCGGCGTCGCCATAGATTTGCTCCAGGCCAGGATGGGGAACCCACAATGGGCCGTTATCAGAAGCGAAAATGACCAGTGTGTTTTCTTCCAGCCCGAGCTCTTTCAATTGCTGCAACACCTGGCCGACGCCCCAGTCCATTTCCTGCACAGCGTCGCCGTACGGGCCGAGCTTCGATTTGTTGCGAAAACGTTCCGCCACGTACCACGGCGTGTGGGCGTCGACAAACGGCAGGTAAAGAAAGAATGGCTTGTCTCGATTGATTTTCAGGAACGTTCTGGCTTCGTCGATGAAGCGATCATTCAGCGTTGGCAGCGTGACGGGCTGTTCGACGATTTGGGCGCCGCGGTAAAGCGGAATCGGCGGGTTGTTGCGCTTCGGCCGTTCGGGGCCGTGGTCGTTGGGGTAGGGCAGTCCGAAGAAAATGTCGAACCCGTGGTTAAGCGGCATGAACTGCGGCTGGTGGCCGAGATGCCATTTGCCGATGCACGCGGTGGCGTAGCCGCGACTCTTCAGCAATTCCGGCAGCGTGATTTCGCTGGGATTGAGGCCGATATTTGCCTGCGGGTAAAGCACCGAGGGCAGGCCCACGCGTTGAGCGTAGCAGCCTGTCATCAGCGCCGCTCGGCTCGGCGTGCAGACTGACGACGGAGCGTAGAAAGAAGTGAACCGCCGCCCTTCCCGGGAGAGGCGGTCGATATTCGGGGTGTTGATGAACTGCGAACCGTAGCAACCGATGTCGTCGTAACCAACGTCATCTGCGAGGAGCAACACGATGTTCGGCGGTCGCGAATCGGCGGCCGGTGCGAGCCTTCCGGCGATCGCCGCAAGGCCAAATATAAACGCGCAGGCGATCCAACGCCTAAGCGCTGCGGGCGATCCAGGCTGCAAGGAATTGGCGGCGGGCTTTATCACGCACGAATCCATTTCTCGCGGAATCTTTTGACGACGTGATTCGCTGACGAATGCGCGAACTACAGCGATCTGGATGGAAGGCCCTCTTCGTGACAGTCAATTCGATATTTCTTGCTCAAATACTCCGACGCTTTCCGCAAATGCTCCGGCGGAAGAGCGCGGTTGTAGATGATCAGCTCCGCCAGGTCGCCGTCGAAGAAGTATTTCATGAAGCCGTGTCGGCCGATCACTTTTCGTGAAGTAACGCCGGCCGGCCGCAGGGCTGGCTCGACGTCGATGAGTTCGCCATCGCAACGAAGCGATGCCTGGCGAGACGCGAGATCGTACGTGTAAGCCAGGATCACCGGCCGGCCCGGCCCGATTGGCTTGGCGTAGATCTCAGCTTCCGAAACATCGCGGCCGTTCAGCCGCCCGGAGAAGACCTTCCCGCCTAAGCGCGTCGGCGCGAAGTCTTCGACGATGGGTTCGCCGATTTGCAGCACGCCCGGCTCAAACGTGCTGCTCACCAGCCGATGAGGCGGCCCGTTGTAATTCAGAATCTGTCCGCCCCGCTTACGCTGCTCCCGCGCCGCGCGCGGGTGGAACTGACAGACCAGGAGAATCGTCTGATTGTCGGTGGTCTCCAACGGCGTGGTCACCAGATAGGCGCTGGAACCGTTGAAGCGAACCGCTGGCCTGCCGTGCAAGCCTTTTCGCAATAGCCGCGGTTGGGCTGAGTGATCGGGTTGCAACGCGTCTTCCGCCGTGACGTTGTCTCCAACAAGGATATCGGGCCAGGCGACGACGCGTTGATCGCGTTCGGTCCGAACACCCTTGTCCGCCGCCAGCCAAAGCGCCAGGCCATCCGTGATCGGCAGCGCACTGCGACTTGGGTCCAACGGCTGGCTTGCGAGCCGGCCGGCGAACTTCGCGGTGTTGGACGACATCCGCCGCGGCGGCTCTGTCGAGTCGCTGAATCGAAGCGCGTCGTTGGCGGTGATGTGAAACAGTTCGCCTTGCTGTTCGCCGTGGGCGTCCATCTGGCGGGACAGCACTTCGCCCTTGAATACGTGAACTTCGCAGTGATTTTGATCGACCGCCACGCCGAATTCGGTGCCGAGGTCGATCACTTCGGCTTCAGGCGAACGGATGCGGAACCCGAATGCACGAGGCGGGACGGTAGCCGAGAGTCGTCCGCTGTTGATGGTGCCGTGCATGGCGTTATCCACCGTGAAGTCGCAGGGCCCTTCCAACAGCACCTGGGCGCCGCTCTCAAAGGTAACACGGACCGTGCCGGACCGAAGCGTGAGGCGCGAACCATCATTGAGCTGATCGCCGTCGTCGTGCGCCGTCTTGTCGTCCTGCCAGACGCATTGGCCGAGCGGCACGACGGTCGCGGCGACACTGTTCTCGTCCCGGTCGGGCGCCGCCTCTGAATTATTTGTCGAGGCACTTGGCTGGGACGACTGAGTCGCGTGCGGCTCGGGCGTGGACTTCCGCACTTTCCGAGGCGCCCAAACCATCACAAGCACAGCGCACGCAATCGCTAGCGTCGTCACCAGCTTCCAAATGCGGGTTGGCGATTGATTGCTGGTCTTAGAAAATGTGCGTTGGAGCACTTCTTGGCGATCATCGCAAAGCGTCGAAAGAATTCCCGACGATTCCGAGTCCCGAAGGACTTGTTCCAGCGAATTCGTTCGTAGCGCCTCGAACGTCCAGGACTGCAGCGACATCCACTGGAGGAACTGGAGGGCATGAGTGGAATCAGCGGCCAGCCAAGCCTCAAGCTGCGTCCATTGGCCGTTGGACAGTTCCCCGTCGAGATAGGCGCTGAACAATTCTTGAATTTCTTGCGAAACGCTCATCGGGCCTCCTCGGCGGCCAATCGGCGTTTCACGCATTCTTCGAGCGAGCCCCGGACGCGATGCAATAGGATTTTGACCGCGTTCCCGGTGACGCCCAGTTGGGCGGCGATCTCGGCGATCTTCAGACCCGCGCTGTACCGCATTTCGAGGGCCCGGCGGCGCCTGCCGTTGATTTGCCTCAGGCACTGCCGCAAGACATCGCGCTTTTCTCGTCCCTCGACAGGGTCGAGCTGCTGTGCCGCCGTGTCGAGCAGTCGTAGCGTGCCTTCAGAGAAATGGCGGCGATCTCGAGCCTGCTCCCGGAAATACAACAGCGTGCGATTGCGGGCAATGCCCATGGCCCAGGCGAGGAACGGCCGTTGTGCATCGTAATTGTGAAATTGCCCGGCGACGGCCACCGCCACCTCTTGAAGCAGGTCCTCGGCACGGTGGAAGTCGTACACCGAGGCCGTCAAATAGGCGAACACCGCGGGCCGGGCCTGCTCCCAGAGCGAAGCCAGGCTTTGCTGAGGGTTTGGCGCGGCGGCGTCGGATTGAAAGTCGTCGGAAGTCGCCATTAAATCGTCAATGCGAGAGCGCCAACGGATGAGCTGTTGTCGAGATGCTACGGTACCTGGGGAATTAACGGCTCGATAGAAGAGGTTTCGTCAAAACCTCGACAAAATGCCAAAGCATCGAAAACTGCTCGCGCAAGGGACATTGGTCCCTCCACCGGCAGGCAATGTTCAAAAAACTTCGCGCTTTCCTGGAAACCTTTTGCCTGCTCGCGTTAAGTATGGCCGGACGCCGCGCCGACCTGCGGTTGGCCGGCGTTCCGGAGGCGAAACTCTTCAGCGTGGACCAGAGACCGCCGGATGCAACAACCCCAGACAAGGAAAGCGTTTACGCTCGTCGAGTTGCTCGTGGTCATTGCCATCATCGGCGTCTTGGTGGCCTTGTTGCTGCCTGCCATTCAGGCGGCTCGTGAGGCGGCCCGGCGGTCCTCATGCCTGAACAACATTCGTCAATACAATCTGGCCGCGCAAAACTTTCACTCGGCGACGGGGCACTTTCCAATCGCGGCCGGGCGGAAGGGCGTCGTGAACGCCTCCAATCCGGGGAACACGAAGGACAAATCCGTTCCGCTGCAGATGCTGCCTTATATGGAAGGCTCAGCGATTGCCAGCCGATTTAACCCGGCGCTGCGCGTGTCGCAGCAGATGCAGATCTTCCAGCAGCCTGATCCGGTGCTCGAGTGCCCCTCCGACGAACCGCAAAAGGTGCTGTACGCCAATCCAGGCGGGGGCGACGTCGGCGGCGACTACAAGGGCAATTACGGGATCAATTGGGGAAGTTTCCGGTTCACCAATCAAACGGCGCCGCTTCCCAATGGCTACGCGAACATGCCCAGCGTGGGCGGCCCCGGGCCGTTCGAGCTCGATGCCAGTGGCAAAGGCATCGAAATTTCCCTGCGGCACGTGACGGACGGCTCGTCCAACACGTACTTCGCGCTCGAAATGCTTCAGGCGCCGTCCGGAGATTCTCAGGACGACCTGGATCGTCGCGCACGAATGTGGACGCCGGCTGCCACGACGCATCAGATTTCGACGCTGTTGGTTCCGAATTCCAAAGCGTGCAACGCAGCGAATGCCACGCCGGACGAAACGACCGGGTGCGGCGGCGACGTGGGGACCTGCATGCATCGGCCTGAGTTAGGACTGCCATGCCAACGAACTCCTGAGAGCATTGCCGCCGCTTATACGCTCGGAGCGCGAAGCTGGCATCCCGGCGGAATTCACGTCGTGATGTGCGATGGATCAGGGCGATTCATCAACGAGTCGGTCGAACTCATCGCCTGGCGAGCGATGTCGAGCCGTGCGGGCGACGAAGCCGCTGCTCCCCTATGATTCCTTTTTCGTTGATTTCAGCGGCGCGGCCGCTTACCACCTAGATTTCCGGACTAACTTCTCGAATTTAAGGTGCTTTGATGAAAGAAACCTCGATGAATCGTTGGGCGGCAACTTTGGGTTATCGGATGCGTTCCGGCATTACGGGGACGATGGCCATCGCACTGCTGACTTCACCGTCCGCGTTAAAGGCAGACGATTTGGGCTGGAACGGCGGCACGGCCACTGATATGCCGTTCGTCGGGGCGCCAGGCGAAACGACGTGGATGTACAAGACCGGCTCAACAACCGCGACGACCGAGAATCCGTTCACCTATAACAGCGGCGCGAACATCGCATACGTGGGCGCTAACGGTACGCCGCTTCTGAACACAATAAACGACCTGGGCGGCGGTCGGGTCAACACCATCCAGGGGCTCCGCGTCGGGCAGTCGAATGCGACCGTCAATCTAACGAGCGTTGGCGGGCCGGATTTGCGCGGCAGCGGAGAGCTTAACGTGAATGGCGCCACGCCGCTGCACGTCGAATACGTCGGCAGCGGAACCGGCGACTTTATTATCGCCGGAGCTGCGAACCGCACGGGCACCGTCACATGGGACAGCACCGAAACCTTGCTCGTGGACGGACAACTTCGCGTCGGCCAGGGCGCCACCGGGACGTTTACTCAAAGCGCTGGAACCGTCATCGCGGGTCGAGCCGCCGCGGCTTCCACTGTGTTCGCCGCCATCGGCAACGGCAGCACGGGGACGTACAACCTGAATAACGGCGCGCTGGAAATCGGAGCGGCCTTGGATACCGCCACCAGTCAGGAAGTGCGCCGCAACTTTCGAGTGGGCGCCTTTGCGAGCAGCAAAGCGGGCACCGGCACATTCAACCTGGGCGACGGTGTGGGCGACCCGGGTTCCGCGCTCTTCACCACGTGGGACGATCTGACGGTAGGGCACGGCGGCGGCGCCGGCACGTTGAACATCCTGAGCGATGGCAAGATTTCGCAAAACTTCGCCGCCCTGGCCAGCGCCGCGGGCGTCGGCGGCGCTGACGCGCCGTTTGTGGTCCTTAACGGCACGGTCAATCAGACCGGCGGCATCGTCGATACTGACGGCGCCCTTCAAATCGGCAAGGGCACGGCAGCGGCGAGTTATTTGATCAACGGCTCGACCGGTTCGCTGAATGTTCGCGCCCTCGACGTAGGAGACATGGGTACGCTCGGATTCACGTTGGATGCCTCAGGCGTCATGCCGATGATGATCGAGGGCGACACAAACACCGCCGGCGATACAGCCAAGGGAATTACGCTCGGCGCCTTGGCGACCCTCAATCTGTCGAGCCTCAATCTTTACGCGTCGAACGACACGCTAACGCTCATCAATTCGCTCGATCCGACGGTCATTCCAGCCGGCGTCTTTGCCAACTACGCTCAGGGCCAATCCGTCGGGACGAATTCGCTCGGCACGACCTTTTACATTAATTATACTGGTGGCGTGGACAGCAATGACGTCGTGCTGCAGACCACACCCGTGTCAGGCGGCGCAAACGCCGATTTCGATCAGGATGGCGACGTCGATGGCGCGGATTTCTTGGCTTGGCAGCAAGGGCAAGGAACTGCGGCGGGAGCCACGCGCAATCAGGGCGATTCGAACAACGACGGAGCGGTTGACGCTAACGATCTGGCTGCCTGGTCATCGCAGTTCGGCTCGCACGCGGCAACGGCGAACGTCGGTTCGGTTCCCGAGCCGGCGGGCTTGGTCATGATCGCAATCGCCCTGACGGCGCCAATTGGCCGTCGGCGAGCGTGATTCGTTCGCCGCTTACCAAGGCGGCCTACAATCATGCACGTTATTGCCGAGGGGCCGCCGCGGCGAGTCGCTCGACGCCTGGATCTACACAAAGTAACTCATGCTTACGGTCTTGTTCGCGTCACTGAGAAGTTGCATCGATTGATTTACGACTGGCAGAACAGCGAACGATGATTTGCACGCGAGCAACGTGGCGCCTTCGGAAGCTATTTTCCGCGACACTTATGTTGTTGGCTTCGCTCAGCGGCCCTAGCCACGCCGCGATCATGCTCAGCGAGGTCATGTACGACCCTCAAAATGGCGGCGCCAACCGCGAGTGGGTTGAGCTGTTCAACAACGGCCAATCGCCGGTCGATCTCAGCGGCTGGCAGTTCGGCAAGTCGGTGACCGATTCTTGGACGTCAGCATTTCCCGCTGGCACGACGTTGGCGCCGCAGAAAGCCCTGGTCCTAACGCCCAGCGCGGCGACTCTCGACGCCGATTGGGGCTCGGGCATCAACCGGCTTCAGGTCAGCAGCTTTCCGGCACTTACGAACGACCCGAACAACAATCCAAACGCCGCCACGCTGGCCATTCGCAACGCCTCGGGCGTCATCCAAGACAGCCTCACCTACAAAGACGGAGCGGGCTGGCCGACCACCAGCGGCAACGACGGCAACAGCATCTACGTTTTGCCTCAAGACTTAACGACGAGCGGCAACGACTCGGGCTCTAGCTGGCGGCCCTCCTCGCAAGGAGTGTACGGCGCCGTCTGGAAGAGCGCGGGCGGCGACAGCGAAAACCACGCGTCGCCGGGCTACGTCGCCACCACGGTTCAAGCGCCGTTTGAACCATCGCCCGATGTAGCCTGGTCGATGGTCTATTTACCTGACGTCCAGAATTACAACTCCAGCGACGGCAATCAGGAGCGAGAGCTTGGCCAGATGAACTGGATTCTCAATAACAAAGACGCCTTCAAGATTCAGGCCGTCGTTCAAGGCGGCGACATCGTGAATCAGAATCAGTCCGACACGCAGTGGGGCCGTGCGAAAGAGGCCTTTCACATGCTCGATGGCAAAGTTCCGTACGTTCTGGCGGCGGGCAACCACGATTTCGGCACGACGAACTTCCAAAACCGCAACACGCAATACAACGACTACTTCAAGATCACGGACAATCCGCTCAACAACCCGGCAACCGGCGGCATCATCCAAGGAACCTTTGCGCCGAACGAATTGGAAAACTCGTATTCGGCGTTTACCGCTCCGGACGGCCGGCAGATGCTCATCTTCAACCTGGAGTATTATCCGCGGCAGGCCGTTTTGGACTGGGCCGATTCGATTGCCGCGCAGCCGCGATATGCCGACTATACGGCGGTCCTGTTGACGCACGCGTTCATTGGCTCGGGCAACACACGTTGGAACGTCGCGCCCGGCGACTATCCCGTCGAAGGAAACGACGGCGTCGATATGTGGAACGAGCTCGTGAAAGCGAACGGCAACTTTGAGATGACGTTTAACGGTCATTTCGGCGGCGATGGAACCGGCTACCGGGTGGATGCGAACAATGCGGGCGTCGACGTGCACCAGATGTTTCTCGACACTCAATGGGAAACCAACGGCGGCAACGGCTGGATGCGCGTCGTCGAGTTTTTGAATGACGGAAAAACGGTGCGGGTGCGCACCTATTCGCCGCACTTCGATCTCTATCGCACAAATGCAGCCAGTTCGTTTGAGTTCGAGATTACGCCCGTCGAGGGCTTTCTCGTGTGGAACGCGTCGTCGGCCGCGTTCAGCAGTGGATTCGCCCGAGATAACGCGAGTCTCGGCGTTAGCGCCTATCCGGTCGATCCATTCGGCTTCAGCGGCCGTGAGAATTTGCTTCTAGGGAACAACGGCGTCGCTGCGCTGTCGGGTTCAGGAACCGAAACGGCTGGTTCACTGGTCATCGGCACGAATCAGGCTGCCTCGCACATCGCCGGCCGCAATGGCAACGGCACACTCACTGTCACCGGTCCCAAGAACCTGACGCTCAGCGGCGCTTCCAGCACCGGCGACCTGACGCTCGGCGAAGGCGGCTTCAGCGGCACGCTGAATTGGAACAGCAGCGGCACGCTCAATGTCGAAGGCAAGCTTCGAGTCGGACAAGGCGGCGTTGGCCTGCTCAATCAGAATGACGGAACGATCATTGGCGGCAACACCGACGGAACATTCAAGTTCGTTGGCGTCGGCATCAACTCCGGTTCGAGCGGCACGTACAACATTAACAATGGCGTGTTTCTGCCGGGCGGCGGCATCCCCGGCACGCAGGATCGCCAGGTAATCGTCGGCGACGCCGGCGGCGTGGGAAGACTCAACATTGGCGATGCATCCGGCGGCTCCGACACCGCGCGCCTCGAAACCGACGACGATGTGATTCTCGGCCGCAACGGCGGCAACGGGCAAATCACCGTTAAAGCAGACGGCGAGCTCAAAATGGCCGGCAACGGCGCTGCCCTCACCATTGGCAGCGGCACGAGTGGCTTCGCCTCGGTCATTCAAACCGGCGGCAGCGTCAACATCGACGGCGAGCTACAAATCGGCGGCTCCGCCGGCGCCATCGGCAGCTACAAGATTTCCGCAGGGATGCTCACCAGTGCAGCCGACGGCGCAAGCGCGCTGGTGATCGGAAAATCCGGCGGACACGGAACCCTGCGAGTTGAAGGAACGGCCGTCGTCGAGCACAAAGCTGAGGCCTACCTCGGCGACTTGTCGAACTCCGGTTCAATCGGCCGGCTCGAAATCGCCGGCAGCAGCGCCAGCGTCAGCTTTGGCCAGCTTGAAAATGTTGCCGGCGTGAGTGAAACGATGCGGTGGGAAGCCGACGCAGGCGGCGTCACGCCGCTGGTCATCACGGGCGGCGGGGGACCTCTCGCCTCGAACCGCGTGCAGCTTGAATCTCCGGCCGAAGTCGCCGCCAACATGGGAGCCGGCCCAACGCTGAAGGGAGACGGTATTGCGCTGGAGCTGAACCTATCCGCCCTCACGAACAACATGACGCTTTTGCTCATCGACAATCAAACGCCCGATCCGATCACCGGCTTCTTTGAAAACCCGGCGATCAGCAATGATCTGTACGAGGAAGGAGCCGCGATTCTTGGCACTGGCTTTAACGGCTCGGTAACAATTTCGTATGTCGGCGGGACGGGAAACGACGTCGTCCTTTCGCTAATTGCCGCGCCGAACGCCGACTTCAATCAAGATGGCGTCGTCAATGGCCAAGATTTCCTGGTGTGGCAACGAAACGTGGGCCTCAACTCAGGCGGCTCGCGAGCAAGTGGCGATGCCAATGGCGACGGGACCGTGAACGCGATGGACCTGGCCATCTGGAATTCGCAATTCGGAACGAGCCTGCCAAGTGTGACGAGCGCCAATGTGCCTGAACCAAGCGCGGCTCTAATGTTCGCGATGGTATTTGCCCTGACGCGACTTAAGCGGACGGCTCAGGAGGCAGGACGCATCGCCAGATAGAACGCCAAAAGACAGTACGGAAATCTTGCCATGAAGACCACGCTGCGCTCGCTTGCCTTAATTATCGCGATTGCCGCGCCATGCGCCTTGGCGCACGCTGAGACGCCACCGCGGCCAAACGTT
Organism: Pirellulales bacterium; assembly: GCA_025935855.1. Taxonomy (GTDB): domain Bacteria; phylum Planctomycetota; class Planctomycetia; order Pirellulales; family Lacipirellulaceae; genus Lacipirellula. Next base: position 10,842 of record JAICUM010000009.1, read on the forward strand.
CTCATGATCGCCGTGGACGATCTGAATCATTGGGTCGGTTACCTCGGCCGCAATCCGCAGACGAAGACGCCTCACATCGACGCCCTGGCCGCGCGCGGCGTCGCGTTCACGCACAGTTACTGCGCGGCGCCAGCGTGCAATCCGTCGCGCGCGGCGCTTCTCTCCGGATTGCGCCCCTCAACCACGGGCGTCTACGGCAATGATGACGACTGGCGGCAGGTCATCCCGAAGGAGCTTACGCTCCCTACCATCTTTCGCAAGGCAGGATACTACGTAGCCGGCGCCGGCAAGATCTATCACGAGGCCTATGCTCGACGCGAGGAGTGGGACGATTACTTACAAAATGAAGGCAAGGATCCCAAGCCGCGCGGCAACAAAGGCGTCGGCGGCATTCGCTTCGCTCCACTGGACTGCGACGACGACGATCTACGCGAGGCAAGAATCGTCAACTACGGCATTGATCAGCTTCGCAAGAAGCATGATAAGCCGTTTCTGTTGACCATCGGCCTGCACAAGCCGCACATGCCATGGAACGTGCCGCGCAAGTATTACGACATGCATCCGCTGAATGAGATCAAGCTGCCGCCGACGATCGACGATGATCTGGCCGATATTCCGAGCGCGGGGGTCAAGATGGCGCGCGCCTTTGGCGACCAACGCCGGATACTCGAGTCAGGACGGTGGAAAGAGGCAGTCCAGGGCTATTTGGCCGCCGTCTCCTACAGCGACGCCATGATCGGGCGCCTACTGAAGGCACTCGACGAGAGCCCGTACCGTGACAACACCATCATTTGCTTTTGGGGCGACCACGGCTGGAGCTTGGGCGAGAAAGAGCATTGGCGGAAGTTTGCTCTGTGGGAAGAGCCGACTCGCGCGCCGCTTATTTGGGTGGTCCCCAAGCTTACAAAACCTGGAGCCGTCTGCGAGCGCCCGATCGACTTTATGACGATTTACCCGACGCTCACCGACCTCTGCGGAATTCAGACGCCCTCTCACGTCGAAGGGAAGAGCATCCGCCGCCTCTTAGCCCAGCCAGACGCCGCGTGGGACGAACCGGCCGTCAGCACGCAGGAATTCGGTAATCACGCCGTTCGCACGGACCGCTGGCGCTACATTCGTTACGCCGACGGCGGTGAAGAGCTATACGATGAAAAGTCTGATCCGTATGAATGGAAGAATGTGGCGCGTGACCCAAACGAGGCAGCGGTGATGCCACAGCTGAACTCGCGCCTGCCAGACAAGCAAAAAGCAGATTTAAACAAGTCAGGCTCAACTCGTCGTAAAGCGGACAAAGGTAAGGGTCGCTCGCCAACCTAGGACAGTCGCCGCTCGATCGAACGACAGCTTCTTTTTCCAACGGGTCTTCATTATTCAATCTGGTTCAACTGAGGTTCCGTCCGGCGGAGAGACCGTAGGTTTCGGTCGAGTCAAAAATCCGTGGATAAAATCGTTTGACAATTGGATTTCGCTGGGTCAATATAAGCGCCTCTCATATCTCAATTTTTGACCTATCGATAGGTCATCCATCATGACTTAACGTTGGGTCGTACGCGATTCGCAAGTAAGAAGGAGGGCTAATGGACGCTTTTCCATAATGCTAAAGGTCTTTTGCTCGACAAACGCGTGAATCCTTTGATGCCTCACTAATCCATCGAGTCGCTCAAGAAACTCTTCAAGAGGGAACTAAAAAAATGTGCAAAGACCTCGCAACAAGCGCGATTGCCGTCCTGATTCTCGTCGGCTCGCCGCTCTTGGCCCGCGCTGATTACTCGAGCCTAGTGCTTTCCGGAAATCCGCTCTTCTATTGGAACTTCAATGAAGCCGGCGACACCGACCCGGCGGCTGATTTAGTCGGCTCGGAGGCCGGGGATGCTCTTCTACCGGAGGGCAACGCCACGCGAACGGCTGGCGGCGCCACGACCGGCGGTCTGTCCCTGGGGCGCGCGGCGAGCTTCGATGGAACGCAGTTTACGAAGTTCTTTTCCGGCGCGCTCAACGCCGCGACCCCGCCGGACGCCTGGGCTATCGAAATGTGGGTCCGCCCGCAGGGGCCCGATCCAGGCGATCGCTTCCAATATTTGTTGGAAGCGCGGGCGCCCGGTTTCAACAACGCGCCCGGCATCCTGTTTGACTATGGGAACAACGACAAAGTCGAGGTGTTCCACGGCGGGCGCACGGGAAACGACGGACCCGCCCTGGTGAACGACGGTTGGCAGCATTTGGTCATCGGCGACTTCGGCGCGGCCAACGATCGCGTTGACTTCTACTTGAACGGCGTCGCCGCGGGGACCTCCGTGTACACGGCCGACACCGTGTTCGGCACCTCGCAAATCGCCGTCGGCAATTCGGTTCCCGGCGCTCCCGCGTTCGATCACTTCCAGGGTCAGATCGACGAGCTTGCCGTTTATGATCTGACAGGCCAATCGGTCGGCGATATTTCGACGAAGTTGGCGAGCCTGGCCTCGCACTATTCAGCAGTGCCCGAGCCAACGTGCGGTCTGTTGTTGGCGCTGGCCGCGTCGGCGCTGCTGGCTGGGAGACGTCAACTGTTGTAGTCATTCGACGTCGCTGCGCCGGGCGGCTTGGCTCGGCGCAGCGATGGTTTTGCCCTAACTCAGGTTCACGGCTCGGCGGTGGCTTTCGATTACGCGATCATTCTGGCGTACCTGGTCCTGATGCTCGGCATCGGGCTGTACTACCGTCGGTTTGCCGACGAGAGCCTCGATAATTTCTTTCTCGCGGGCCGCACGATTCCCGGGTGGCTAAACGGCATTTCTTACTCCGCGGCCCTGGTGAGCGCCGACGCCGCGTGCGGCTACGGCGGCCTCGCGACGGTGACCGGCGCGTTTGTGTGCTGGTGGTATTTGAGCCGCTTCGGGCTGGCGCTGTTCGTCGGGGCCGTTCTGTTCGCGGTCTTTTGGCGGCGCATGGGCCTGTTCACGAGCTTGGAGTTTTACGAGCTGCGCTTCAGCGGCCGGCCGGCGGCGCTGATGCGGTTTTGGATCGCCTTTCGCACCTCGTGCATTGCCATGCCCGCGTGGACCGGCGTCACGCTGCTGGCGGCGTGCAAAATCATGGATCCCGTCGCGGGCATGAGCAAGACGGCGACGCTGCTGTGGGTGGTTCCGGTTTCGTTTCTGTACGTATTCATGTCCGGATACAAAGGCGTCGTCGTCTCGAATCTGATTCAGATGGTGATCTTCACCATCGGCACGCTGACGCTGGCGATCCTCACCCTGGTACACTTCGGCGGTCCGACGCAGCTCAGCCATCTGCTGGCCGAGCGGTTCGGCGCCGCCGGCGAGCAGATGACCCACGTCATTCCGCCCGTGGAGCACGATATCTTTCCGCTGGCCGCGGCGCTGGCCTGGCTGGTCGGCCAAACGATCGGCTACGGCGGCGACGCGGCGCCGATGGGCGGCGCGGTCGAGGGGCAGCGCATCCTTTCCAGCCGCAGCCCTCGCGACGCGGTCACCATGTACATCGTCACCGCGCTGACGATGTTTTCGTTCGTCCTGTTGGTGTCGCTGCCGTGCATTGCCGCGCCGCTGTTGTGGCCGGAGCTTCGCGGCCCGGACGCCGATCGCGAGTTGGCTTACGGCTTGTTGATGAAAGAACTGCTGCCGCACGGGCTGCTTGGCCTGGCGGTGGCAGGGATGCTGGCCGGCGTCATGTCCACGGTCAGCGACAACATCAACTTCGGCGCCCAGGTCATGCTCAGCGACTTGTATCAGCGATGGATCAGGCCGGCCGCCTCGGAACGTCACTATTTCGTGGCCGGCAAGGTGTGCATGGGGCTAATTCTGGGGCTGGCGCTGTTAGTGGTTTATCGCGTCCAGTTGCTCTTCAAGGTAGCCGTATTCATGTTGCAGCTAAGCTCCGCTGAACTTCCGGCCAACTGGGCGCAGTGGTGGTGGTGGCGCTTTAATGGCAAGGCCCGCATCGCCGCGTCGTTCGGAGGCGCCGCCATTTTCTGCCTGGTTGTGCTGGGACCGGAAGCGCTGGTGGCGCTCGGCGTCCCGGCGGCGGCCAGTTTCGTGCTCCCCTGGTGGTGGCAAACGTTCCTGGTCATGGGACTGACCACCGCCTTGTGGATCATCGTGGCGCTCGCCACTGAGCCGGAGCCCACCGCGCTGTTGGAATCCTTTTACGACCGCGTGCAGCCGCTTGGAAGCTGGGGACCGATTCGACGGGGAATGCTAGCGTCCGTTCAATTGGCCGCGGCGCCGAATGCCGCCAATGAGTTCACGAGCCACCTGTTGCGACAGCGCGAAAAGGCGGTGACGCCATGAGCGGCGATTGGCGATTGATCGGACGTGGACTAGCGATTTCGACGGCGGGCGCCGCCGCGTCGATGCTGGCGGTCGTCGCTGCCTCAGCGGCGTTTGTTGGCAGCTACGCGACGACCATCGGCTCGATTGTCGTCGCGAGCATCCTGGGCGTCGTTTTTCACCGCACGCTCACGCCGTTTCTGGATGCGCTCGATCGACGAAGCACGGCCGTCGGTCGCAATGCCGATTCAAGTCTCCATTCCGAACCCGCGGCCAGCGGCCAGACGCGTCTCAACGACCCGCCCAGTCAACAACCGGTTCAAGGCGATTGATTCGTACGCAATCATTTCATAGGAGTTCCATCATTGGCTGAAGCGCGTCCACATGTCCTGTATCTCGGAGATTGGGTCTTCCACGTTGGCCCGGTGTTCATTGAGACCCCGTTCGCGTTGGAAACGAAGGACTGCGATCTCCACTTTTACGGCCAACGGCTGGCGGACGCACTGGGCCGCGACGCTGATTTAACCACCATGGCGAACTGGACGCTCTATCGCCTGGCGCCCGGCAAGTTGGAGGAGCACCTGGAGCGATCTTCCGCGTTGGTCATTAGCGACGTCGAGGCCAAGTGCTTCCACCTGTATCCGTCGTTCTTCGACCGAGCCCGTCGCGAGCAAAAGGTGGTCGCGTTCCCCGATCGCTTGGAATCGATCAAGAACTGGGTTCACGCGGGCGGCGGCTTGATGATGCTCGGCGGTTGGCTGTCGTTCTCCGGGGCACGTGAAATGGGCGGGTGGCGCCGCAGCCAGCTCGCGCCGATTCTGCCCGTCGAATGCCTGGTGGGCGAGGACCTGGTCGAATCGTCGGCGGGCTTCACGGCGGAAGTCGTTCAGCCCGATCATCCGCTGGCGGCGAATTTGCCCTGGGACTCGTTTCCGCCAATCTTTGGCTACAACGAGCTCGTCCCGCGCTCCGACGAGCACGTGATCGTTCGCGTGCGAGAGACGGGGCATCCGCTGGTCGCCGCCGGCAGCTACGGCGAGGGCCGCGTCATGGTCTATGCCTCGGACCCGGCGCCGCACTGGGGGCTGAATTTTGAATTGTGGGAAGGCTACGACGCGTTCTGGCGGCAGGCCCTGCGCTGGGTTAGTTCGGCACGGTAACGCGGCCAATGGATTACGCTTGAGAGAGAGCTTGAAAGGATCGAACGAAATGACGGTGGATGCGACGGCGAGCGGCGGGCTATTGGCGGGGGCCGCCAAGGCGGAGATCACGCCTCCGTTGGAGGTGGGCCTGCTGATGTCTTCCGTCGAGGCGCGGTGGGCGGAGTTCAAGGGAGTGAGAAAGCCGCTCGACGCCCGCGCTCTCGTGCTGCAGTCGCCGTCGGCGGCGGATTCCGATGGGCGCCGCGGCCGCGTCGCCATCGTCGCCCTGGACCTGCTCGCGCTGTCTGGAAAGGCCGTCGGCGGATTCAGCGAGTTCAAAACTCGGATCAGCCAGGCGTCGGGCGATGCCGTGGCGCCGGACGAGATCGTGCTCGTCTGCACGCACACGCACACAGCGCCTGAATCCGGCGCGATTACCGATCTCTACCTGACGCCCGATTTCCAAAGCTGGATGGAGCTGCTTGTGACGCAAATCGGAACAGCGATCGCCGCGGCCGCGGCCGCGCTTCGGCCGTGCGAAGCTACGTGGGCGACGACGACCGCGCCGGGGCTCGGCATTCATCGCCGCTTCAAAACCACTAACGGCGTGTTGATGTCGCATCCCGAACCGCCGGCGGACATCATTTTGTCGCGCGATGGCGCGGTGGACGATTCGGTGAATGTGCTGTCCTAGCGCGAACCGTCGGGCCAGGTCATTGCGCTGGTGGTGAACGCGACGTGCCATCCCGTGTATGAGATGTGCAACCCGTACATTTCGCCCGACTATCCCGGCGAACTGTGCGAGCTGTTGGAGGACGAACACACGGGCGGGGTCGTGATGTTCCTTAACGGCGCCGCGGGGAACGTCAACCCGCGCGGCGTTTCCGCCGGGGCCGCCGCGGCGCAATCGCATGCGAGGGAGCTTGCCGATTGCGTTTCGCATGCGGTTCGGCAACTCAAGCCGATCGACGCTCCGTCGCTGCACCTGCATCGGCGGCGCTTTGAGCTGCCGTCCAGGCTGCCCGCCGGATCGGACATCGGCCGCCGCGTGCCCGCCGAAATCGCGGCCATGTCCGTGGGAGACGTGGGGCTGTTGTTCCTGAGTGGCGAACCGTTCGCTGAAACGGCGCTCGCTGTGCGCCGCGAATCGCCGTTTCAATCGACGTTCGTCGTGGGCTGCTCGGAGGAAACGATCGGTTACGTTCCCACCGATGAAGCCTTCCGCGAAGGCGGATATGAAATCGGGTTCGGCCCGTGGTCGGTTCTGTCGCCGGGCAGCGAAGCGATTCTTCGTCGCGAGGCCGATCAACTACTCCACGACTTGTACGCGGCCAACGAGCCCGCCACCGGTGTGCCCTTGCCGGCGCCACACGTCTTTAGCGGAGCCGTTGACGGAAAGCGGCCAGCCGGCGTCGCTGCGAACGTTGCCAAACCCGCGCGAAGCACGTGAGGATCAACATGCGCCTCAGCATTCTCATCTGCACGGTGATCATCGCGCTGGGCACGCTGGCATGCGCGCTACGGGCTTCCGCCGCCGAGAGTCCGGACGCTCGCGCTGAGGGACTTACATTTTCATGCCGCGATGAGAATAGCTTGTACCAGGCGCTGCTCCACGGCGGGCGCCGGGCGCCGCGTTTCGATTCGCCCGCGGAAGCCATTCATCAGGCCGCTGCGGAATCGGCCGTCATTCTCGCCGCCGACAAATACCCAAGGGAACGGCTTGTCGTGGACGCCGAGCTCCTGCGCGAAGCAGCCGCGAAGAAATTGCGGTTGTACGTGGAGTTTCCTGCCTCATTTCCCGGCCTTGAGTTGGGCGAGCCGCGCGGAGTTCGGTGGGAGCGAGGCGTCGTGACGTCGAAAAGCCTCGACCTCGGCCTGCCGAAGTTGCATCTCCTGGCGCTGCACGACTGCACGTTTCTGCGGACGACCGCGAGTGATCCGGCGCTCGTCTTAGCGCGAGTCGCCGGCTTCGACACCGCCGTGTTCGGCCTCCCCAAGGAGCGGTTCCCAATTCTGCTGACAACCGATGCCGGCCACGTCGTGGCCACCACCAAGCTGACTGATTTCGTCAAGTCGCGCTACGCGCCCTCGTCCGATTGGCTTGTGCTATGGACCCATTTGCTCGACTCGCTCGAACCGGCCGGCGCGCCGCACAAACTTGTCGCGACGCCGGTGGTTCATCCCGCGTATGGCGAACGGGATCGACTGCCGGAAAACTCTGAACGCCTCGCGCTGGAGGCGCTCGCCGGCTGGTATCGTCATTCACGTCTCTTGCTGACGTCTGAGCGGGAAAAGGCCATTGCCGCGATTCTCAAGCAAGGCGTTGAAGTGACTCCGCCGCCTCTAATGGATGTGCCCGGCGACGGATCGCACGGCATCATGGAGGGCTACGCGTCGCAGATCCTGCCCGACGGCAGCCAGCTCCAGCGAACGCCGATTCGCGCCGATTGCCAGGCGGAAACGGCGGCGGTTCTCGCGCTGCAAGGCGCGCTGGAAGGCGACGCCGTGAACAAGGAAACGGCCGAGAATCTGCTCGATTTCCTCTACTTCGATTCGGAGCTTTGCCAGGGCGAGCGCGGCAATCCGAAGCATCCGGCGTTTGGCCACATCGCCTGGGGCGCCGGATCGCGCGCGTGGCAGATCGGCAACTACGGCGACGACAATGCCCGCACGCTCTTAGCGACGATGGCCGCGGCCGCCATGCTGCACTCCGACAAATGGGACGAGCCGATGCTCAAGGCGCTGGCCGCCAACTTGCGCACCACCGGTAAGCTCGGCTTCCGCGGCGATCGCGTCGATGTTCCGCCTTTGGAGCAAAACGGATGGAAGTTCTATCACGAGCAAGAAACCATCAACTATTCGCCCTCGTTCGAAGCGTACCCCTGGGCCTGCTTTTTGTGGGCGTATGACAAGACGAAGGAGCCCGAGTATCTGGAAAAGGCGAAGACGGGCATCCGCATGACGATGGCCGTTTATCCCAAAGGGTGGCGCTGGGGCGACAATCTGGATCGCACGCGCATGGTGCTGGCCTTGGCATGGCTGGTTCGCGTCGAGGACACTGCCGAGCATCGGCACTGGCTTGAGCAAGTCGCCGGCGATCTCATCCGCCGGCAGCAACCGTGCGGCGCCATTCCCGATGAGCTGCTTGGCGCCTCGACGGGTCACTTCCACGCGCCCGCGAGCAACGAAGCGTACGGCACCAGCGAAACGCCCCTCATGCAGACTGACGGCGACCCCGTGAGCGACCAGCTTTATTCTACGAACTTCGCGTTGATCGGTTTGCATGAAGCGGCCGAGGCTACGCATGATCCGAAGCTAAAGCAGGCAGAGGACAAGCTCGTCGAATATGTCGTCCGGATTCAGACCCGATCCGATTCGCTCCCTTATCTCAGCGGCACGTGGTTCCGAGCGTTCGATTTCCGCCGGTGGGACTATTGGTCCAGCTCCGGCGACGCCGGGTGGGGGGCCTGGTGCGCGGAAACCGGTTGGGGGCCTGCGTGGAACGGCATCACGATCGGCCTCAGACAGCACCACACGTCGCTCTGGGAACTGACGCGTTCCTCGAAGATCGCCCGGCACGTCGAACGGGTTCGCGAACTGATGGCGCAGAACGACGGCGGACCGTGGGTGAAGGCAGCTCAAAAACAGTAGCCAACGTCACTAATTCCACTCTTCCATGATCGGTCTCAAAGACGGCAAGCATCGACTTTTCCAGCATGACGCCGAAGCGTCGGCGGTCGTCTCGCAGATGCTCCTCGACATTGAACGCCACGGCATGGATGCTATTCGCCGCTACAGTCTGCAGTTCGACGACTGGTCACCGGCGAGCTTCGAACTCTCCTCGAGCGAAATCGCGCGTGCGATTGGCGAAACTGATCTGCAAGTCGTCGCCGACACGCGTTACTGCCAGGAAAACGTCCGCCGATTTGCAGCGGCCCAACTCGCGACCCTGTTGCCGTTGGAAACCGAAATTCGTCCCGGCGTCGTGCTCGGCCACCGGCATATCCCCGTCGAGCGCGTCGGCAGCTATGTGCCGGGCGGACGCTACCCGATGTTCGGCTCCGCGCAGATGAGCGTCATTCCCGCCAAGGTGGCCGGAGTGCGCAGCGTAGTCGCCTGTACGCCCCCAGTGCGAGGATTGGGTTACTTTCCCGCCACCATTCATGCCTTGCACGAGGCGGGCGCCGACCGGATCTTCATCCTCGGCGGGGTTCCCGCGCTGGCCATGATGGCCTTCGGCATCGAAGACGTCGAACCGGTGGACATGCTGTGCGGCGCGGGCAATCGATTTGTCGCCGAAGCGAAGCGGCAACTCTACGGCCGCTGCGGCATCGATCTTCTGGCCGGCCCGACCGAGATCATGGTTCTCGCCGACGACACGGCGGACCCCGCGCTCGTAGCGTGCGACCTGTTGGGCCAGGCCGAGCACGATCCCCATAGCGGCGTCTGCCTCATCGCGCATAGTGAAGGCTGGGCGCGGGCCGCCGTGGCCGAACTTGAAAAGCAACTCGCGGTACTGCCGACGCGCGAGATTGCCGCCGTGGCCTGGGAGCAGGGCGGCATCGTGCAAGTTGCTGCCTCATGCGACGAAGCGATTCAGCTGGCGAACGACTATGCTCCGGAACATTTAGAGCTTCACGTCGCCGCAGAACGCGAAAGCTATTTTCTAGAGCGGCTGACTAACTACGGCTCGCTCTTCATTGGCGAAGAAACCACCGTCGCCTACGGCGATAAAACCATCGGCACAAACCACATCCTGCCGACTAGTCGAGCCGCGCGTTACACCGGCGGGCTCTGGGTCGGCAAATTCCTGAAGACGTGTACCTACCAACGCTGCACGCGGGAAGCGAGCGTCGAAATCGCCAAAGTCTGCGAGCGGCAATGCCGCGCCGAGCGCATGCTGGCTCACGCCGAGACGGCGCGCATTCGGATCGAACGGTACGGCGGAGAGGGCTTTGCCCAAATAACAGCGTCACGCCACAAGTGACTGCGATAGCATTGGCCCGTTGTCGCCATCGCTTGCGGTTTAGCCGCATTTTTTGGGCAAAGCCAGCGGAGAGGCAAACGGCCAAGTCCTTGAATCACTCGAGCAGCCGGGGCGCGCCTGGCGACCTCCCCGGGATAGGACCAGCGTCGAGATGGCAATCGATGGAAGCTGAAAAACTGTGAAAGATCGTGAAAATTTCGTTGACAACCGCTCGCGAAACCCACAGAATGACCGCTTGACGCGAGGCATAATGACCTATCGTTAGGTTCGCTCGGTCTTCGCCGTGGCGAGCCCTTTTTAAGCCCAAGAGACTTAACGTTAGGTTCATTCGAGGTTCCCATGCCGAAAACCGCCACGCCCGCCGCTCCCGGTCACCGGCGAAAAACCGTTCGGCTGATCGACATCGCCAAGCAGGCCGGCGTCTCGGTTTCCGTCGTCGGCAGCGTGCTGAACGGCGGCCGCGGCAACTCGCGCGTCGCGCCCGCCACCGCCGACCGCATCACCACTCTCGCCCGGCAGTTGAACTACCGTCCAAGTCCCACCGCCCAGCAGCTGCGCGGCAAGCGCTCGAACGTGTTCGGCCTGTTGGTCGCTTCCGCCGGCGATCCACTCACCTCTTATTTGGTGGAGCATCTGGATGAAGAGGCCGTCAAGCACGGTTGCCAAACCCTGATCGGCAACACGGCTGTCGCTCCGGGCCGTTTCGAGGCGTGCGTCGAGGAATTTGTCTCACGCGGCGTGGACGGCATCTTTTGCATCGTGCACTCCATCTTCCCCGGCGATCGCAAGCTGCTGTTGGAGCGCTGTCCCAATACCGTGTTTTACTGCGATCCCGGCTTGCCCAACGCCACGTTTGTCGAAGTCGATCAAGTGGCTGCCGGCCAAAAAGCCGCCGCTCATCTTTTGCAAACGGGGCGCGAACGGCTGGGCTTTGCCATCCTCGATCCGGCACAACCGGCGGGAAAGGATCGCGTCATAGGAATCAAAGCGGCGCTTACCGAGCGCGGCCTCCCGGCGTCCCAGTTGGACGTCTTCAAAGGCAAACGCGGCTCCGCCGGCCCGCTTCGCCCCGACGCCCGCACGATCATTTGGGACACGCCGGACGAAGTCCTCGATCAGATCATCGACCAACTCGTCCTCCAAAATCGCTGCGACGGCATCGTGGCGAACGACGATTTTCTCGCCAGCGCGCTGCTCAAGCGGCTTCGCAAGCGGGGCCTCGCCGTTCCAGGCGACGTTGCGGTCGTCGGCTACTTAAACCACTACCTGTGCGAACACGTCGATCCGCCGCTGACGTCCGTTGACCTCCGTCACCACGCGGTGGCCAAGGCGATGACGCAGGCGGTGCAGGAAATGATCGACGAAGGACCGGCGCTCAACCGCGAGCGCCAAGCGATTTCCATCAAGCCCCTGGTTGTCGTTCGAGATTCTGCTTAGTCACGAGGCCATTACTGAACCATGATCAGAAGCTGATACAGCAAGTTTCAACCTCATTTGGGAGTGACTCATCATGCGTAACCGCTCAATGTTATTTGCCGCGGCTTTGGTCCTTGGAGCCGGCATGACCGCCCCTCCGGTCCAGGCTCAGTCGTACAGCAACGTCGTCCTGGCGGGTAATCCGCTTTTCTATTGGAACTTCAACGAAGCCGGCGACACCGATCCGGCAGCCGATCTAGTCGGAACGGAACCCGGCGACAGCCTGTTACCGGAAGGCAATGCCACGCGCGTGACGAGCACCTCCACCACCGGCGGACTGTTCCTTGGCCGCGCCGCCAGCTTCGACGGCACGCAGCTCACGAAGTTTTTCTCGGGCACGCTCAACGCGGTCACGCCGCCGGATGCCTGGGCCGTCGAGATGTGGGTCCGCCCGCAGGGGCCTGATCCGGGCGATCGTTTCGATTATCTGTTGGAAGCGCGGGCGCCCGGCCTCAGTAACTCGCCCGGCATTCTGTACGACTATGGCAGCAACAACAAAGTCGAGGTGTTCCACGGAGCGCGCACCGCCGACGCCGGGCCGACGCTAACCAGCGATTGGCAACATCTGGTAATCGGCGATTTTGGATCGGCCAACGATCGAGTTGATTTCTACCTCAACGGGGCCGCCGCCGGCAGCGCCGTCTACACCGGCGACTCACCGTTCGGGACGACGCAACTCGCCGTCGGCAACTCGGTCCCCGGCGCGGCAAATTTTGATCATTTTAACGGCCAAATCGACGAGCTTGCCGTTTACGATCTCACGGGCATGTCGATCTCGGCGATTTCCTCGAAGCTCGCCGCCCTCGCGACCCACTACTCCGTGTCGCAACCCGGCATCCCCGGCGACGCGAACAAGGACGGCGTGGTCAACGGCCTCGACTTTGACTTGATCAGCAACAACCTGTTCACGACGCAAACGCCTGGCAGCGGCGGCGACTTGGACCTTAACGCGGTGGTCAATTTCGCAGACTTCCGTCTCTGGAAGAACGTCGCCCCCGCGGACATCGCCGCGCAATACTCAATTCCTGAACCCGCAGGCCTGACGCTGCTGGCCCTGGGCGCCTTGGGGGTAATCCGACGACGGTCAAGCGTGTGAGGGGCAGCACGCTTGCCGTTCGTTGGATTCAGTCCTCCTCATCCCTCTTAAGGCGAAATCACCATGAAACGCGTCACAATATTGCTTGTCTTTTTCACGGGCATGCTCGCGATGGCAGACTCGGGCCATGCCCAGTTCGTCAACTGGACTGGCGGAACCGGTAACTACTCAACGGGAGCGTCGTGGTTCAACGAATCGCTCGCTCAATCCGGCTTTTTACCCAGCGTCGATTTCAACGAGACCGGCCGCATCGATAACGGCGGCGTCGTCAGCGTGACCACACAGTTCGCCAATAGCACGGATCAAGGCGCCAGCACGAACCCCGGCGCCTTGCTGCTGGGCACGGTCGCCGGCAGCGGCGAATTAGTCGTCGCCAGCGGCGGTTCGCTTCGCGTTCAGCAAGGCACGACGACCAACGGCGGCTTGCAGGTTGGCGGAGCCGGAACGGGAACGATTCGCGTGCTTCCCGGCGGTTCGCTCACTGTCGATGGGCCGCTCAACGTCGCCGCCAGCGTCGCCAACATGGCGCAGTTTGGCGCTTCGGCCGGCGCGGGGACGGCAACGGTATCGGTCGGCTCGGCCAACTTCGGCGGATCGACGGCCGTCTATCGAAACGCCGCGTTCAACTCGGCGGGCAGCATCGGCTTTCAAAGCACCAGCGTCTTTCAACCAATCTTCTCCGGCGGGCTTACCTCGACGCTCCAAGCGGCGGGCGCGGTTCAGCTTGGCGGAAAGCTCCAACCGAATTTTGGCGGCGTCACGCCAGCCGTCGGCAGCAGTTGGAGCCTTGCCGAGGGCTCCAGCGTCAGCGGCGCCTTTTCCTCCATCGACACCTCCCTGGCCGGCACGCCGGGCTTGGGTCAGAAATTCGTCGTCACCACCGCGGACATTACTGGCAATCGCAAGAGCGTCCAGCTCTCATTCCGGCAGTCAGCCGTGTTGAGCGTCAATCGAGACACCGGTGTCGCCTCCTTAACGAATCCCGGCACGACTGCGATTTCGTTCGACGGCTACACGATCACCTCGTCGCTCGGCGTGCTCGGAACAGCCAGTTGGAACAGCCTGCACGATCAAAATGCCCTCGGCGGCACGTGGCGAGAATCGCCCGCCGCTGCCACGCGCCTGTCAGAGCTCAAACAGTCCGGCGTCGCGTCGCTGGGGGCCGGACAAAGCGTGTCGCTGGGCGCCATTTTCGCGCCGAACCCGACCGCGATCGGCCAGCCGACCGAAGACCTGGCGCTGCAATACGCCGCGCCGGACGGCGTCTTTGACGGCGTGGTGAACTACACGGGCACGAAGGTCAACAACATCCTACTGCAGGTTGATCCGACAACCGGCCAGGCGCGGCTTCGCAACACGTCGAACTTCACCGTTCAGATGGACGGATACACCATCGCTTCCACCGCCGGGTCCCTTTCCGCCGCCGGATGGAACAGCCTCGACGACCAGAACGCCGCCGGCGGCGACTGGCGTGAATCGCCGGGATCGCCAACACGGCTTAGCGAACTGAAACGAGCCTCGTTTACGACGCTCGCGCCGGGCGCCTCGTTGAGCCTCGGCTCGCTGTTCTCGACCTCCCAGGCAAAGGACTTGACGTTCCAGTACGTCGCTTTCGGCCAATCAACGGCAGCCAACGGCCAGGTGCTGTACGCTGCGATCAGCGCCAATCTGCCCGGCGACTTTAACCACGACAACGTGGTCAGCAGCGCCGACCTGACCGTCTGGCGAAGCTCCGTCGGTTCGGGCGCCGGGGCCGACGCGGATGGCGACGGCGACAGCGACGGCAACGACTTTCTCATTTGGCAGCGAAACCTCGGGATGACTGCCTCAACCGCGGGCGCGGCGGCCGCTGTTCCGGAACCGGGTACGCTGAACCTGTTGATGATGCTCGCCATTGCACTCCTTGGCTCCAGCGCAACGCAACTCCGGCCACGCGCGGTCGTCTGCAAGGCGCTGTGCTAGAGGACCAGTGAGGTCTACCGTGTTACACCATTCAAAACCCAATCGCGGTTTCACCCTCGTTGAGCTGTTGGTGGTCATCGCCATCATCGGCGTGCTGGTGGCGCTGCTGCTGCCGGCCGTTCAAGCGGCGCGCGAGGCGGCCCGGCGGTCGCAGTGCGTCAACAACAGCAAGCAGGTGGCGCTGGCCGCGCAGAACTATCACGCCGCGAAAGGTTCGCTGCCGATCGGCTACGGCTTGCTTCCCGACGGAGGCTACGGCACCGGCGTCGCTCAAAACGGCCAGGCGCAATACGCCGAATGGCCCTGGATCGCGCGTTTGCTTCCCCACATCGAGCAGACAGCGGTGGCCAGCTTGATCGACTGGAAATGGAATCCGGGAAACGCTCAGCAATTTCCGGCTCAGATCCGCACGGTCGTTTCAGCGAAGATACCGACCCTGGTTTGTCCAAGTGACGACTCGGCAAAAACCAATTTTGCCGAGGGAGGCGCCTGCACCGGCCAGATCGTGGAAGGCTTTGGCCGCACGTGCTACGCGGGCAACTTCGGCAGCGCCGAAGGCGTCAATCCAGCTAATAGCCAACTGGAAGCCTCCACGGAAGGGCGTCCCGGCTCCCGGCGATTGCCCGGCGTGTTTGGCTACAACTCGGGCGACAAGTTCAGCCAGATCACCGACGGCACATCTAACACGCTGCTCACTTCCGAGATCATCATTGGCGGCATCTGCACCATCCGCGGCGACTTCTGTTACGACGAAGGACCGGTGTTTATGCAGTTTTATGTCCCCAATGATCCGACTCCTGATCTGGTCCGCTGGTGCGATCCCCAGGACAAACTCCCCGGAGCCCTGGCGCCTTGCATCGACTCAGTCTCCAAGCTGAACATGGTGCTGCACACCTCGCGCAGCACGCATCCCGGCGGAGTGGTGGTGAGCTTTTGCGACGGCAGCAGCCGCTTCGTAAGCGATAGCGTGGAAGTAAACGTGTGGCGTGCTGTGGGAACGCCGCGCGGC
>JAICUM010000169.1 GCA_025935855.1 Pirellulales bacterium
ATAGCCGCGGAGCTACGCTCCGCCGGGGTCGCGGTTTGAGGCGTCCACTACTGCAAGGACTGCGGGGCCCCGGCACGCAGAGCGGTGCGAGAGATCGCGCTGCGACAGAGGTGCAGCCACGAGGCGTTTACCGGCTTGCACAAATAGGCGGAGGCGCCGGCGGCGCGAGCGGCCACTTCTTCGTCCGGCAGGTAGGTATCGCCGATGAGAAACACTGGGCAGCGCCGCGAGCGGTAGCGCACCAGGTGCAGAAAGCCAACGCCCGTCATGTCGGGGAGGCGCATGTTGACCATCCACAGCGTCGCGAGCCAGGGGTCGAAATGCTGAAGAGCTTCCTCCCCGCTTGCGAAATGGCGTACGGGAAGCTCCTGCAGCTCGTGTTCGGAGAACAGCGCTGCGTAGTCGTCAATCGAAGCATCGACGACGACGAGGTCGTCGATACGGCGTTCGGTTGAGTTCATTAGGACTACCTCAGGAATGAGGCGAAGGATGATGGCGTGACGCGGCGGCCTATTGCAGTCGCCGCGCCGAACCGGAGCGCGCATGAAGACGCGCGGCGTCAAACGGTGAGCGCGCAAAGAGTTCGGGCGAAAAGATTTTTTGAGAGGCTGCGCCGCGCGATTCAAGAGTCCGCGATCGGACATCCGCATTCAGTACAACTATGTCCGATTTTGGACATTCAATCGCTGAACGAAGAGCGCAGCATCGTTCGCGCTTGGACAGGCAGAGAGCCGCGCGGCGAATGTGACTGGGCTAGCTTAGTGAATCGGGAATCTCAATCCCGTGGCGCTCGATCTTGCGCAAGAGAGCCTGCCGCGTGATGCCCAAGAGGCGCGCGGCGGCGGAGCGGTTGAAGAACGTGTGCTCGAGAGTTCGCTGCAAGTGCTCGCGCTCGATGGAAGCCAGCGTCATCCAGCCGGGTAGGGCGGGCGGCTCAACGACTTGACAGGCCGAGGCAGCCGGCGGCTCGCGCCAGGCGGGCTCGACCTCGGATTCCTCGCAGCTCGTCTCGCTAGTCTCCGCGGCATCGCCTTCCAACAGCCGCGCGATGTGCCTGGCTTCGAGCACCTTGGCGTCCGACTCGATGACCGCCTGCTCGAGCACGTTGCGCAGTTGGCGGATATTGCCTGGCCAGCTGTATTGAATCAGCTCCCGCAAGGCATTCGGCGACAGCTCGCACCGCGGCAACCCCTCGGCGGCTAGCTGCGATAAAAAGCTTTCGGCCAGTTCCGGAATGTCGCCGGGCCGATCGCGCAGCGGCGTCATCTGCACGTGGACGACGTGCAGGCGGTAGAACAGATCCTCGCGGAAGCGGCCGGCGGCGACTTCCGCGCGCAAATCGCGGTTGGTGGCGGCGATGACGCGGACGTCTACTGGCTGGCCTTGATGGCTGCCGACGGGCGTCACTGTTCGCTCCTGTAGGACGCGGAGGAGCTTTGATTGAAGGAGATACTCAAGTTCGCCAATTTCATCGAGAAAAATGGTTCCGCCGTGCGCCGCGCGGAAGCAGCCAAGCGCGTCGCAGTTGGCCCCGGTGAAGGCCCCGGCCACATGGCCGAAGAGCTGGCTGGACATCAGCTCGCCGGTCATCGCCGCGCAATCCACGGGGACAAACGGATGTCCCAGGCGGGGACTGAGGGCGTGAATCTGACGGGCGACGAGCTCTTTGCCGGTGCCGCTGGGGCCGGTGATGAGCACGTTGGACGCGAAGGGCGCGACGCGCTCGATTTGCACCCGCAGGCGCGCCGTGGCGGCGGAATGCCCGACGATCTCGATCGAGCGCTCGCTCACGAGAACGCGACCCGCCATCAGATCCCCCCCACGGCCGATCCACCTGACGGAGGCCGCCAAAGAGAACTTCAGAGAAGACGACTCAAAATGCTAGCTCTGTCCCGCACAATCAGCGCGTTAGTCTATCCACTTTGGCGGCCGGCACAAGAAAAAGGCACAAAATTACTGCAAAATCAGCGCAAAAAAAGAGGCGGAGCACGTTCGTGCGGCAAGTCTGCCGCACTAAGCGCTCCGCCAAGTCAGACCGCATTGGGCAATACGGTCTATTGCTTTAAACCGAGTGGCGAGGCCGGGATAGGGCGAGGCTTATCCCAACCACGATCAACCCGCCGATGATCGACAGGATCCAGCCGGCGCCGGCGAACGGGCCGTCCTCCGGACGATAGCCGAAGGCCCAGGCAATGAGGCCGCCGATAATTGAGCCGGCTATCCCCAGGGCAATTGTGGAGGCGAAGCCCATGTGCTGGCGGCCGGGGTACAAGGCTCGGACGATGAAGCCGATGACCAAGCCGAAGACGATCCAGGAAATAATTGAGCCAACCATGACGCTGCCTCCGCGAGCTGGTTTCTGTGGCACGCCCAAAGAAATGCGGGGCGTGGTGAAGTGACATGATGTCGCATGCGCGTTGAGTGAAGTGCCTCACCCGCTGAGCATGCCGTCCACAGTTGCACTCGGCGTGCCAAACTACTTGCCTGCGGCCGCCGGCGCCGTCTTCGATTCGTGCCGCAGGGCCTTTCCAGAGAGCGAATGCGTCGGCTCGCCGTTTTGCACGGCGATCTTGCCGTTCACGATAACCCACGGGATTCCCGCGGGCGGCTCAAACGGCTTGTCGAACGTGGCCCGGTCGATGATCGCGTCCGGCTTGAACACGGTGACGTCCGCAAAATAATTGGCGCGGAGGTAGCCGCGATCCTTCAGGCCCAGGATGTCGGCCGGCAGGCCGGTCGCGCTGCGAACAGCCTGCTCGACCGGCAACACCTTCTCGCGCACTGCGTACAGGCCGATCTTGCGGGGGAACGTGCCGAAGCTGCGGGGATGAACCATGTCGCCGCTGGCGAGCTTCACCGAGCCGTCGGAGGCCGTGGCGACCCACGGCTGCTGCATGACAAATCGCACATCCTCTTCGCTCATGCCGAAGTTGATCGCGGAGGGATCGCCCTCGCGGATCAGTTCTACCGCCACGTCGAGCTGCGGACGGTTCTGCTCGGCGGCGATTTCGTGGATGGCCCGGCCGGCGAGTTTGGGATTCGGATCGTAATCGACGATGCGGATGTGCGGCCGCTCCATGAGCGACTTCTCGATGTACGCCTTCATGCGGGCAAGCTGCTCGGGGTCGGCGAGCCGCTTCGACACATCCTGCCGGCTGCCTTCGCGAGCCCAATCGGGCAGGAGCATGGCGTCGAGCGAGGTGGAGCTGGCGATGTAGGGGTATTGATCGGCGGTGACGATTTGTCCGGCCTTGCGTGCATCCTCGATCATCTTCACCGCGGTGCGGACCGTACCCCAGTACGGCTTGCCGGTGACTTTGAGGTGCGAGATATGCACTGGGGCCTGGGCGCGGCGGCCGATTTCGATGGCTTCGGCAACCGCGTCGAGCAGGCCGCTCTCCTCGCTGCGGATGTGGCTAGCGTAGATGCCGCCGTGCTTCGCGACGACTTCGCTAAGCGAGGCAAGCTCGTCAATCTTGGCGTAGGCGCCGGGGATGTAGATGAGGCCGGTGGCCATGCCCCAGGCGCCGGCTTGCATGCCGCGGTCAATCAACTCGCGGAGCTTGGCGAGTTCTTCCGGCGTGGGCGTGACCTGCCGGCGGCCGAGGACCCGCGAGCGCACGGCGCCGTGCGGGACGAGGTGGGCGATGTTCGTGCCGGCGCCGTTTTTATCGATCTCGGCGTAGTACTTTTCCGTGTCGGCCGCTCCGCCGCCACAGTTGCCGGTGACGAGCGTGGTACAGCCCTGGCGGATGTAGTTTTCGGCGGCGCGCGTTTCCTCGGCCAGGATCGAGCCATCGCTGTGGTTGTGCAAGTCGATGAAGCCGGGGCACACGACCAGACCGGTGCAGTCGATGGTTTGGCCTACTTTCCCAGTCGGAAATTGGCCCACAGCCACGATGCGATTGCCCTGGATGGCGATGTCGCCCGGTACGGCGGGCGAACCGCTGCCGTCCAGGAGTTGTCCGCCCTTCAACAGGATATCGACGTCGATTGGGGGTAGCGGCTGCTGGGCCGAGGCAAGGCTCGCATGAGCGAGGAGGAGCGTCCACGAAAAGCACTTCAGAGCCGCGGCCATCGACAGTTTCATGTTCTGTGCCTCTTTCTGCCGTCCTAGACGATTGTCGTGGGGAAGCGTCTCATATTGGCGACGGTGAAAGGGTCGGGAGTGTTTTGCGACCGGAAACCGCTTTTTGCGAGGAAGCTCTCAAGTCGCAAAAGACTCCCGACCCCGTTGGGCATGTCGCCTCATTCGGCGCCGCCTTGAAGGAATCGCGGCAGCTATCGACAATCTACCTGAGGAGGAATCCGATAAGGTGAGCACCAATATAACAGCAGCAGGCCAGGCGCCAAATTCGGCGGCCGGGCCGGACGACCAGGGGCGGTTCGGAGCGTTCGGCGGACGTTACGTTCCTGAAACGCTGGTTTACGCTTTGGACCAGCTTGAGGCCGAGTATGCCAAGGCCTGTGCGGACGCGGAATTTCAGGCGGAGCTGGACGAGCTGCTGAAGCATTTCGTCGGCCGGCCGTCACCGCTGTATCACGCCAGGCGGCTGAGCGAGCAGGTGGGCGGGGCCCAAATCTGGCTGAAGCGCGAGGACCTGAACCACACTGGCGCCCACAAGATCAACAACACGCTCGGCCAGGCGCTGCTGACCTTGCGGATGGGCAAGAAGCGCGTTATCGCGGAGACGGGCGCCGGACAGCACGGCGTTGCCACGGCGACCGCGTGTGCCCACTTCGGGCTGCCGTGCGTGGTGTACATGGGCGAAGAGGATATCCGCCGGCAGGCTCCAAATGTTTTTTCGATGAAGCTGCTTGGCGCCGAAGTTCGCCCCGTGACCAGCGGCAGCCGAACGCTGCGCGACGCGATCAACGAGGCGATGCGCGACTGGATGGCGAGCGTCGGTGACACGCATTACATTCTCGGTTCGGTGGTGGGGCCGCATCCGTTTCCGCGGATTGTGCGCGACTTTCAATCAGTCATCGGCCGGGAAACGATCGAGCAGTGTGGTGAGCGCGTCGGCCGGCTGCCGGACATGGCGGTGGCGTGCGTCGGCGGCGGCAGCAACGCGGCGGGGATGTTTTATCCGTTCGTCGAGCACAAGGAAGTCGAGCTGGTGGGCGTCGAAGCGGGCGGCCGCAGCAACCAACCGGGCGAACACGCGGCGCCCCTCACGTACGGCCGCCCCGGCGTGCTGCACGGCAGCTTCAGCTACGTCATGCAGGACGAGGACGGGCAGACCAGCCCGGTGCACTCGATGTCGGCTGGTCTCGACTATCCGGGCGTCGGGCCGGAGCACAGCTTTTGGAAAGATGCCGGCCGCGTGCGCTACACCAGTTGCCGCGACGACGAAGCAATGGCGGCGTTCGACGCGCTGGCGTCGATGGAAGGGATCATGCCGGCCTTGGAAAGCTCGCACGCCTTGGCGAAGGCGATGGAGCTGGCGAAGGGGCGATCGAAGGATGAGATGATTGTGGTTTGCTTGAGCGGGCGCGGGGATAAGGATGCGAGCGAGATTGCGCGGCTGAAGGGCGTGAAGTTTGGGTAGTATTTGATTTGGTCACGCAGCTGTGATGGCTTAGAATTAATAGAGGTGAAACTATGGTGGATGTCATTGTTCCCTTCCCCGAGGATTTGCACGGCAAGGCGTCGGCAGCGGCGCAAGAGCGGGGTCAATCGCTGGATCAATTTGTGCGCGGCTGCGTTAAGAGCGCGCTCATCAAGCGAGCCGACGATCCTTTGTTTTCAAACATTTCAGTTTATCAGGGCGATGCTCCCAGCGACTTGTCGGAGAATCACGATAGCTATCTCTATGGAGAGCGACCGTGATTTTTATCGACACAGGCGCTTTCATTGCTCGGTACGTCGAACGAGATCAACATCATTCGGAGGCCACGTCGTTCTGGAACGAATTAGCGGCATCCGGCGTTCAATGCGTGACGAGCAACTTTGTCATTTGCGAAACTCTGACGCTTCTCGCCCGTCGGACGACTTACGACTTCGCCGCTAGAAAAGGTTTGGAATTATACAGTTCCAACGTATTGCGAATCCTCCGGTCGAACGCCTCAGATGAGATCGACGCATTGAGTTGGTTTCATAAGTTTGCCGATCAGAGCGTCAGCTTTACTGATTGCACGTCAATCTCGATCATGAAGCACGAGCAAATTCAGGAAGTTTTTGCGTTTGATCGTCACTTCAGTCTCGCGGGGATTCGCCTTCGTCCACAGCGTGCGGCATTTTAGGCCGCCGATACTTCGCTCATGTCTTCGATCAATCAACTCTTTGGCCGCCTACGCGCTGAAAAGCGCAAGGCGCTCATGCCGTTTGTCACCGCCGGCGATCCGGATGTGGCTTTTACGGCTGCGGTGATGAAGGAGCTTGTCGCGCGCGGCGCCAGCCTTTTTGAAGTGGGCATTCCCTACAGCGACCCAATTGCCGATGGGCCGGTGATCCAGGCTTCTTACACGCGGGCCCTCGAGAAGGGCGTGAAGCTGCAGGACATTCTCACGATGCTTGGCCAGACGGCGCCGTCGCTGTGGGCGCCGGCCGTGACGATGGTGAGCTATGCGATCATCTTCCGCCACGGCGTGGAGACGTATTGCGACGAAGTGAAAGCCGCCGGCATCGCGGGGCTGATTGTGCCGGACTTGCCGGTGGAGGAGTCGCCGCAGCTCGCGGCGGTGTGCGGCAAGCGCGGGCTGAGTCTGATTCAGCTCGTAACGCCGCTGACGCCGCGCGATCGGGCCCTTCGCATTTGCGAAACCTCGACGGGGTTTGTGTATTACGTGTCGGTCGCCGGGATCACCGGCGAGCGGACGAAGCTGCCGCCGGAGCTCATCGACAACGTGGGCTGGCTGCGCGAGCAGACGACGCTGCCGATCTGCATCGGTTTTGGCATCAGCACGCCCGAGCATGTGAAGCTGCTGGCGCCGGTGGCGGATGGGCTGATCGTGGGATCGGCGGTGGTGCGGCGGATTGCCGAAGCGGCGAATCGGCCGCGCGAGACGGTGCTGAAGGAAGTGGGCGATTATGTGGCGACGCTCGTGGCGGCATTGCCGTCATGAATCCGGCCAGGGGTCGAGGTCTTCAGCCGCGGAGCGGCGGCAGCGCTTAGCCGTGTGCGTAAGGCCACGGATTCGAACCTTCGAGAACCGTTAAGCCGCGTAGCGGCGACATCGTAGACCGCCCTCGCTTGCTATTCTATGCCGCCGCTGCGCGGCTTTTCGTGTCCAATGCGATCTGAACCGTGGGCTTACGCCCACGGCTAGGCGCTTTCGCCGCTGCGCGGCTATTCGGGTTCCGTTACTTACCACATCCATTGCCGTGGGGATCCGAAAAACGATGGCTTATCCGGTCATATTGAATTTGACCCATTTCCAAATCCGAAAGTAAAATAGAGTAGGTGCCGCGCGGCACGCCATTACCGCGCGCATCCACACAATTCGCGACCCGCCGTCCGGTGGTGGGGTCCGCAGGCCTACTCAGGCCGTTACTCTCCACCGGAGGCTGCCAACGCGTCGGCCTGGGTCGCGGTGCCATCGACCCTCGTTCGGAGAGTGCCAATGACTGCTGATCTGCCGAGCCGCAACGAGCTTCTGCGCCGCTTTTTCGCCGGCGTTACCGAGTACGCGTTCGCCGTCCGCATGGGCGTCGTCGATCCGCCGCTGGTGGATTACGTTTCGGAGATGCTTGTGCGATTTGTCAAAAGCGACGCAATCTACG
The DNA here is from genome assembly GCA_025935855.1 of Pirellulales bacterium. GTDB lineage: Bacteria > Planctomycetota > Planctomycetia > Pirellulales > Lacipirellulaceae > Lacipirellula. Next base: position 7,727 of record JAICUM010000169.1, read on the forward strand.
GCCAGCGGAACCCCCGCGGCGAGCGGCTTACGCAGGTGTCCGACATGCTGGCCGAAGCCGAAGCTCGCCAGGGGCTGGCCCGCCGGCGGATGCACCGGCACATCGGCGACTTCACGCTGTTCTGGACAGGCGTGTATCCGGAAATCGCGGCCCGGATGCGGCAGGGTCGCAAGGACAGCCTGCTCGATTACAAGGACGAGGGGAAGCGGAACTACTTCCTGGCGGCGAGGCTGCCGGCTGACGAAGAAGAAGCGCCGCACGACGTGCTCGTGCGGCTGAGCAGCAACTTCGAGCTGTGCGTGTATGGGCTGAGCGAGGTGCGGCGGCAGTGGGAAGAGCGCGAAGGCGAAGCCGACGCGCCGCTGCTTTTGTAGCGGCGGCTTCCAGCCGCCGCGTGTTTTGCAGGCGGCAGTCGTTCGTGCTTTCTGGTCGCGGCGACTAAAGTCGCCGTTACGATACAGCTTCTAGCCACCAACGGGCCATCAGGGCGGCGCCGTCTGACGAGGGATGCACGCCGTCCGCGGCCCAACGATCCGGCGGCGCGATCTTCGACGCGCGATCGAACATCTCCTGGAACGGCACAAATACGGCTCTGAACTCCTCGGCGACTCGCTTGGCGGCGGCACGGTACTTATCGAATTCCGGAAACCACTTGTCGGTCACGGCGCCGCAGCGCAAGACAAACGGCTCGCAAATCACCAGCTTCACCGCGGGCAGCGCCTTTTTCGTTCGCTCCAGCAGGGAGCGGTAATCCTTCTCATATTTTTCGATGGTCCCCTGATAGTCTCCTTTGACGGTGTGCCAAATATCGTTCACGCCGATCAGGATGCTCAGCACGTCCGGCTTCAAGTCGAGGCAGTCGGCCTGCCAGCGCTCAGCCAGTTGATAGACCTTGTTGCCGCTGACGCCACGGTTGAAGATTTTCAACTCGTCGTCGGGCCGCTCGACGAGCACCTCGGCGGTCGCCAGCCAGGCGTAGCCTTTGCCGAGGGCGGATGCGTCGTTGGCATTCGCCGCCGTCTTTCGATCGCGGCCGGCGTCGGTGATCGAGTCGCCTTGAAAGAGCACCGTGGCGCCCTTCTTGATGAGCGGCTCGTCCGATTTGGTTGTTGGCTCGGCGGCAAAGGCGACGTTGGCAGTCGCCAGTGTTCCCAGGGCGCCGAGGGAGACGCCGGCGAAACCGCGACGCGAGACTGACGAGTTCGTTGGGGAATGGTTCGGCACAGGGCGAGCTCCTTGAAGTGAGTCGAGGCATCGAACGATAGCGTAAGAGAAACTTGCGGATTAAACTACTCCCACGATTTGCCGCCGACGGGGTGGGGGGGGGTTTTGGGCGGGGGGGGCCCCACAAGAAAAGAACAAAGCAGAAGAACAAAACAAACCCCCCCCACCCACCCCCCCGAGCGAAAAAAAAGACCCCC
>JAICUM010000640.1 GCA_025935855.1 Pirellulales bacterium
AGGCCGACGCCTTTACCAACTGACCGGCGGCATCGTGTACAGCCGCGTCGAACGGGCTTCCGCACAAAGCTCGGGCAAGTGTGGGTGGACTCGGCGCCGCGGTCAGTCTCTCGCAGGCGAGCGCGTGAATTCTCAAGCCGACTTCAAGCGGATGCGCCGACTCCGCGCCCAACAGCTTCGGCAAGTCCTCGGCGATTGATTTGCACAGATCCTGCAACGCTTCGACGCGCTCCTGGTGCGAAAGCCGCTCATCGGGCCACGCCCACACGTCGCTTAGATAAACAGCGCCGCTGCCCATGCCAACGCGGCCGTTGTCTTCCACGACGACGTTCGCCGTTGCTAGAGTCAACTCGTCGATCATGGCCGACCCCACCGCCAACGGCGCCGCCAAACGCTGCTGGCTGAAACTCACGCTTGCATCGACGATTCGAACCATGCGTTATTCACCAAATGGGATTTGGCTAACTCAATCCGCAAGCCAACGATCGAGACGCTCAGCCACCCACTGGTCGTCCGTAAGGTGGGGGTAGCATCGGCAAACACGGTCGATCTCGGCGGCCTGGCCGGGGCTGAGTTGTTCCGCAGGATCGAGCAGCCAGATTCCTTCAAGTAGGCCTTGCCGGCGCAGGAGTTCGTGAATGCCGGCCAGGCAGCCGCGGAAATCGTTGGCGGCGTCGAAAACTGCGGCGTTGGCATCGGTAAGTTCCGCCGCCGTTTCGAACAGTTCCTTCGGAACGCTTTGACCAGATTTCGCAACGGCCCGACACTCCCAATACAGGGCGACAGCCTTCTGCGTCCAAACAGCCCATTGGCCTAAAAGGCCGCCAACAAATCTCATTGGCCGCCCGTCCGCCCGGCATTTAAACGGCTGAGGCGTGAGCAGGTCCAGAACGATGTTGTCATCATTGCCGGTGTAAAGGGCGATGTCTTGCCGGCCGCTTTCCGCCACCGCCCGAACCACGTCCAGCGTGCGATAACGGTCGAAGGGCGCCACCTTAATGGCGGCGACATTCTCGATCTCGCAGAAGCCGCGCCAGAACTCAACCGGCAGTTCAAGGCCGCCCACCTTCGGCTGCAAATAAAACCCGAACACGCTCACAATTTCTGATACCGCCCGGCAATGGTCCAGCAGCGCACTAATCGACGCGCCCGGCAACGCCGCGAGACTGACCAGCGCAAATTCATATCCCAGCTCCTTCGCCAGACCAGCTTCGCGCACGGCTTGCTTCGTATCGCCGCAAATGCCGGCGACCCGGACCAGCGGCGTTGGCCCGCCGGCGTCCGCTCGATCCATGACTTCCGCCGCCAGTTGCCAGACCGGTTTCAGAAGCCCCGTCGCGGGATTGTGAATGGCGAACTGAGTCGTGTGTACCCCGATCGCCAGGCCGCCGGCGCCCGCTGCGAGATAGTAGCGACTCAGGGCGCGCTGCCCGCGTTCGTCCAGCCGCCGAGAAGCGTCCAGCGCGAGCGGATGCGCCGGAATCGCCACGCCGCTTACCAGCGATTCTCTGGCCGTCGCGCGCCTGGGCGCCGGCTCGTTTTCAGAACTTTCCATCGCGAGTTTGAAAATGGGTCGGCTTGTTCCACGTCGCCCCGCCGCGCTCAATCCAATTCGCCGTCATGGCGAGCATCTCGTCGAGGCTGGTCGGCGGCGGGCCAAACAGACCGATGGCTCGACTTGCATCGCTGAGCAGCGCCGTTCCCTGTTCGACGCCGGTAAAGCGAGCTTCTCGGTCGAATAAGCGAGCGAACTGCTCGCCCACCTCGCGGCAACTGACTCGCTCGGCGCTCGTGATATTCACGATGAACGGCGGCGAGGAGGCGTGCTCGAGACATCGCAAAATGAAATCGCACGCATCCCGCTGCCAGATGACGTTAACGTAGCCCATCGCCAGCGGCACGCTCTGCCCTCTGAAAACCGCCTGAGCCAAATCAACGAGCACGCCATAGCGCAGCTCCGTGGCGTAGTTTAAACGAACAATCGCCGTCGGCGTGCCGAGCGACCGGCTGAAGTGCTCAAAGATGCGCTCGCGGCCCAGCGCGCTCATCGCGTATTCGCCGAGCGGGGCAGGCGTATCCGTTTCCGATGATCCGGCGCTCGTTACAGGAACCAGTCCGTAAATGTTGCCGGTCGATAGCGCCACGATGCGGGACGCACAAAATCGATTCGCCACGGCCCCGGCGACATAAACATTGGAAGCCCACGTCTGCGCCAAGGCGCCGGCGGCGCCGAATTTCATGCCGACGAGATACAGAACGTTCCGCGCCTCGGGCAGTGAGTCTAAGAACCGGCGATCAAACAGGTCGCCGCCAATGACGTCAACGCCATGTTCCTGCAGCGACGCCGCCACGGCTTCATCGCCAAATCGGCTCACCGCGATGACTCGGCCACGATTGCCCGCCAGGTCGAACGCTCGCCGAGCCATCCGCGCAATCGACGGTCCCATCTTGCCGCCGGCGCCCAGGACAATTAAATCGCCCTCCAGCCGCGCGACGCACTCGACCAGCGCCACACTCGGCTCGCTAAGCGCCCTCTCCAGCGATCGCGCGCTGTCAATCGGCAAGCTGGCGTAATCGGAAGGTCGCACCAACGGCTCCTCTTCGTATCCCCCGGCTCACCTGCCCGGCGATTGGGCTACTCGACCGGCCGGTGGTGAGGTCGCC
>JAICUM010000753.1 GCA_025935855.1 Pirellulales bacterium
GAGGACGACCGCGACGCCGATGGCCACGAAGACCCAGGCGGGCGTGCCGTAGCTGGGGCCGGTGAAGCCGGGGGGCTTGAGCGGGTCGAAGTCGCCTTGGCGGCGTTGGACGGAGCGCGGGAGCTGCGGCTGCGATCGCCGTTCGGCTTCGAGTTCTTCCTCGATCAGCGATTTGTGCGGCCGGGCGAGTTTGATTTCGATCTTCGCGTGGCCGTCGGCGGACGTTTCGTCGTGCGTGTTGTTGAGGTCAAGCTTGGGCGCCTCTTCCTCGAGCGGCGCGAGCTTCATTTCCTCTTCGGTCATTGTGTGCGCGGCCGGGGCCGTGGCGGCGCCGGGCTTTCTCAGGGCGACCTTCACGCCACCGCCCATCGAGTCGCTGCCGCTTTTGCTGAGAGCGGCGCCGAAGCGGCGGAAGGCGCCGCTGCCGAGGCCGGAGCTGCTGCTATCCTTCTTCTTGCCGCTGTCGCCGATGGCGACGCCGCGGTCGGCGAGCCATTCGACGAGGCGTTCGGAGACTTCGCTGGCGGTCTGGTAGCGCTCCTCGGGACGCTTGGCCATCATGCGGTTGCAAATGTTGACCAGTGCCGAGGGCGCGTCGGGCCGCTCTTTGAAGATGCTCGGCGGGGTTTCGACCTGGTGCTTGAGGAGCCGCTCGGAGATGGTGCCGTCGGGGAACGGCGGATGGCCAATGAGCAGGTAGTACAGCGTGCAGCCGAGGCTGTAGATGTCGGAGCGGACGTCGGCCTTGTGACTGTTGAGAGCTTGCTCGGGGGCGAGGTAGTCGGCGGTGCCGAGGACGTTTTCGTTGTTCTCGAGGGTGAGCGAGGCTTCATCGTCAACCAGCCGCGCAAGGCCCATGTCGAGCAGCTTCACGACATCGTGCCTGGTGACCATGCAGTTGGCAGGCTTGATGTCGCGATGGATGAGGCCCATCTCGTGAGCGTGGGCGATGCCGCGGGCGACCTGGGCGATATAGTCGGCGGCGCGGTCGTAGTCGAGCGGGCCTTGCTCGCGGACCAGCACGTGCAGGTCCTGGCCGTCGACGTACTCCATGACGATGTAGTGCGTTTTGCCGTCGTTGTCGATGTCGTACACGCGGACGATGTTCGGGTCGTCGAGCTTGGCGGCGGCGCGGGCCTCGGTGCGAAAGCGTTCGAGATAGGTGGAGTCCTCGACACGGTTCTGCGGCAGGACCTTGATGGCCACCTTGCGCTTCATGAGCACGTGCTCGGCGAGGTAGACCTGGCTCATGCCGCCTTTGCCAAGGTGGCTGAGGAGCTTGTACTTGCCGAGCATGAAGCCTTTGTGCTTGCCGGCGAGCAGTTTTTCGGCCTGCCACTCGGTGAGGAGGCCGGCGTCGATCATGAACTTGCTGAGGCGTTCGGCGTCGTCGGGGAGGCGATTGCCGTTGCTGGCGGCCAGGGAGGCGAGGAATTTCGCGAGCTGGTCTTCCTCGATCAGCTGGCTCCGGCGGAGGAGGTCTAGAAAGTCGTTGGCCGTCATGAGAAGTGCGCGCAGGGCCGCGTCCGTTCCGTAAGGTCGCCTCAACTCTCAGGATAGCATGGGGTTAGCGGTTGGGCCAGCATCGGCCGGGGGGGTCTGCCAGGGACGAAGGGTGATGAGATGGCCGCTGAGGTTGACACTTCAGGGGGTAATGCGGTTGAGTGAGCCGACTGGCGCCGCGGATGCACGGGGTTCTCCAGGAGCGGAAAATGCAGCCCGGAACTTGACGCGCCGCTGGAAACTATAAATACTTAAATAGTTTCCTGGGTTTAACGAGCGAACGAGATGGCCCGTGCCGCGGTTAAGAGCCGAACGTCTGCTATGGGTGATCCGCTGCGCGGGCGGATTGTGGCCGAAGCGCGGCGGCAGTATTTCGCGCATGGCTTTCGCGGCGTCACCATGGACGACCTGGCCGAGC
>JAICUM010000468.1 GCA_025935855.1 Pirellulales bacterium
CCTGCGGTCGGCGGAGGGGAAGGGCGAGGGTTTCGGCGGGCTTCAGCGCCGAACGTTCATCGCCTTGCATCGCTCGAGCGATCGTTTTGGGGTCGCTATCGAGGAGCAGGAACTGCACGGCGGCGAGCGGCTCGTCGCCAAACTCGCGGTTCAGCCGTTGCCGCAATTGGCGCAACACCGCGCTGGCCGTTTCGCCGATGCCGATCACCACGGTCGGTTGTGTGGCAAAATCGCTCGGGGGAATCTGCAGCGGCGGAAGGCAGCGTAATTCCGTGTCGGCGGGCGGTTCCCAATCGAGGAGCATCGACTTGGAGAGCTCGCCGCGCGGTGTTTTCAGTTGTTCATCGAAAAACTCGGTGACCGGACCGGGGCGCGGCGAGGACCGCCGCTCGGGCAGCGCTGTTTCCAAGGGGTGAGTCAGCGACTCGTCCGGTTGGGCGGCCCAGTCGCCCGTTTGCGCGTTTTGCAGCGCTGTGATCATTTCGCAGCAGCTGCTGTAACGCTGGGTGGGATCCTTCGCCAGCGCGCGGGCCAATACATATCGATCAGCGGTCGGCAGGGCGGAAAGATTGGGCTCGTCATGCAAGTGCTGCAACGTGAGCTCGGCGGCGGTCACGCCGGAGAAGGGCAGCACGCCGGTGAGCATTTCTTGATAGAGCAGCGCGAGGCTATATTGATCGCTGCGGTTGCTCGGCGCGCCCTGGAACACTTCCGGCGCCGAATACAGCGGAGTCAGCCCGCCGACTAAGGAGGCTTGTGAATTGCCGATGTCCTTGACGAGGCCGAAGTCGGCGACCTTGACGTGCCCGGCGACCAGCAGCAGGTTTTCGGGCTTGACGTCCAGGTGCTGGAGGCTGTGCTTTTCGCTGAGGAAGTCGAGGGCGTCCGCGGCGTCGCGCAGGCACTTGAGCAACTCCTCGCGTGGGATGCCGCGCTGTCCTTCGCGCTGGCATTGGTCGAAGCGATCCTTGAGGCTGCCTTCGGCGAGCTCGGTGACGATCACCAATCGGCCGTCGACGACTTCAATTCGTTCCAGCGAAAGCAGGAATGGATGGCGGACTTCTTTGATGCGCTGCAACGCGCGCAGCTCGTGCTCAGCCCGCTTGTCGTGAAACGAGCCATAGATGAATTTGACGGCCTTCGTTAGGCCGCCGGGAGCATGGGCCAGCCAGACTTCACCATATCCACCGGCGCCCAGGCGCGTGGACAGCGTGTAGCCAGGGAGGCTGAGCTCTTGTTGTTCGGGGGCGTCAATCACGGCTAATTCCTTCGGACAGAGCGATTAATTTCCAGTGACGGCGGTGAAGTAGGTCTTCACCACGCGGTCCAATAGCTGCGGGCTAAGCTGCAACGCGGTTCCGTTGAACACACAGAAGTTCGCGGCTTGAGCCAATAGGTCACGGGCGTGGCAGCGACGCAGGGGCCGGCCGTGCGGCCGGTAGTGCGTTTGCACGAGGTAGTCGACGGCCTGCGGCTGGTAGGTGCAGCCTTGCCCGCGACAAGCGGTCTCGAACAAGTGGCGAAATTCCTCAATCGAGGGGTCGCCGATTTCGATCTTGTACGGAATGCGGCGGAGGAACGCCTCGTCGGCGAGATCCTGCGGTTCGAGATTCGTCGAGAAAATGATCAGTTGCTCGAAAGGAACTTGAATCTTCTTGCCGGTGGGGAGCGTGAGGAAGTCGTGCCGGCATTCGAGCGGCACGATCCAGCGGTTCAACAACTGCGATGGTTCGATGCGCTGGCGGCCGAAGTCGTCGATGAGCAGGCAGCCGCAGTTGCTTTTCATTTGCAGCGACGCTTCGCTGACGTTCGTGACCGCGTCGTGGCGGATTTCGAGGCTGTCCATCGTCAGCTCGCCGCCGACAATCACGGTCGGGCGGCGAATCTTGACCCAGCGGGGGTCGTGGCCGCCGGACTTGAGCAGGGCGGAGTCGCTTTGCCGCACGGCCTCGTGGAAGGCCGCGTCGTAGAGCTTGATGAACTGGCCGTCCTCGATCAGCGTTTGCGGAATCCAGATGTCCTGGCCGAAGCAGCGGGTGATGCGTTTGGCGAGCGTCGTTTTGCCGTTGCCCGGCGAACCGTACAGGAACATGCCCGCGGCGGAGTTGATGGCCGGGCCGAGCAGCTCGAGCGTCGCCGGATCGACCGAGACGTCGCCGAAGGCCTCTTCGAGTTCACGGCGGCGGATTGCTTCGGCACGAATCGTTTGGGCGTCGACTGAAACGATGTAATCGTCGAGCGGCACGGGCGCTGGGCCGACATAGGCGCATGCCTTGGCGCCTGCACGGGCGCGTTCGGCGCCAGCGTCGGTAAGCGCGTAAAAGTAATCGCTGAGCTGCGACTGGCCCTTGTGAACCAGCAACTGCCGGCTGCGCAGGGCTAGGAGCACGTCTTCGAGAATGCGGAACGGCAGGCAGATGCGCGCGGCGATCTCCCGGCCGCTGGCGGAGCCGACTTGCAGCAAGTACTTCAGCATCAGCGCCTCGATGAGCACCGGACTGAGACCGGTTTCTTCGAGCGACTGCGGCTCGGCCGGACGAAATGACTCGTCGCCGAAAATCGAGCCAAGCAGGTGGTCTTCGGGAGCTTCCAGCGTGCTGGTGGGCATGACGGGATCCGCCTCGGATCAAGGATTTTGCCGATCATGCAAACGTAGGTTATGGCGCGGGTCGGAAGGTCCGTTTGGAAGCGGTTAGAACCGGCGGTGTAGCAGCCGGACTATTCCATGAGCCGTGCGGCGTCATATTCGGAACAACCGGCATGTTTGATCGGGTGGAGGGGGTGCGTTAGAGGTTCGTGGCGAAGTTGCGTTGCATCCGGCCACGATGGCCGGGCTATATATAGCCCGGCCATCCTGGCCGGACGTCGATGGAATGCACCCAGGGCACACGCTGCAACAATCCGTTACGGCATTCGGCGGAGCGTCCAACATGACCCCGATTCGCGTGCCGGTTAGACTGGTCGGCATGAAGCGAATTCATATTCTCGGCCGGAAGAACCACGGCAAAACGACGCTGCTGGTCGAGCTGGTTGAGCACCTGTCCGCTCAGGGCCTGCGCGTGGGGACGATCAAGCACACGCATCATGCGCATGAACTGGATACGCCGGGGAAGGATTCGCATCTGCACAGGCAGGCCGGCGCGAGCGTATCGGGAATTCTTTCGCGCGGAATGAACGCCGTGTTCTGGTCGCCAGATTCCGATGCGGGCGATCGTTATGACGAATTCGCGCCGCACTTTGCGTCGTGCGACGTGGTGCTCATTGAAGGCGACGTGCAGGCGGCGGCGCCGAAAGTTGAAGTCTGGCGCGCGGCGGTGGCGGAAGGATTGCCAATGGCCGTGGAAGACGCGGGCATTCTCGCGGTCATCACGGATGACCCGGTAAACGTCAGCGCACCGGTGTGGCCGCGAAGCGACGTGCCAACAATTGCGCGAGGAATCCTCGAATTGCTTGATGGATAGTTGCCTTCGATCGGCGAATAAAAAAAGGGCGCCTTCGCTTACGCAAAGGCGCCCTGATCGACGCTCCGCTTTTTATCGAAATCGAATCAGTTCAAGGCGACGAGCACGTCCTGCGCCGACTGCAGGGAGATCGAGTCCTTGACGTTGTCGAACTGCCGGGAGGTGTCGGCGAACGCCAGGTCGCGGCCCGAATTGCCGATGATGTCGTCCTTGGAATTGTCATCGAACACGGTGACGCCGGCTTGGAGCAATCCTCCGGCGCCGGTCAGGGCGCTGACGCGAGCGTTGAACGTGTCGGAGGAGCCCCAGATGTCCATGACGGAATCGAGCGCCGCGACGTCATTGTCGTAGGAGGTGTAACCGCCGATGAGGATGTCATCGTCGCCACCGCCTTCAATGTGGTCGCTGTCGCGGCTGCCTACGAGCAGGTCCCGGCCGTAACCGCCATAGAGCATGTCCGCTCCGTCGCCTCCGACAAGGATGTCGTTTCCGCTGCCGCCGATCAGGTCGTCGTTGCCGGCTCCGCCAAGCAGCGTATTGCCGCCGGCGCCGCCATAGAGGCTGTCGCAGCCATCGCCGCCCATGATCAGGTTGACGCCGCCGCCGCCAGCA
>JAICUM010000134.1 GCA_025935855.1 Pirellulales bacterium
CTTCCTCCGGCTCCCTCCCCTTGGAGGGGAGGGTTGGGGAGGGGGGATGCGGCGCGGGTTTGTTCTTCTAGCGCTTGGGCGATTTCGTCAATGACCGCTTGGGACTCGTCGTCTAGTCGGTGGTTGCGGAAGCGTTGCACGCGATAACCGACTGATTGGAGCCAGGCGGTTCGTTTGGCGTCGTATTCTTGCGCTTCGGAGTCTTCGTGTTGCGGGCCGTCGAGTTCGACGATGAGGCGGGCGGCGAGGCAGGCGAAGGCGTAGGATGGGTTCGCTCGCCAAGGCGAGGAACCCATCGGTTTGAAGGATTTTGAAGCCGATGGGTTGCCGCGGACGGCGATCGTAAGGGCATGATGGGTTGCCGGGGATGGGCGAGCCATCCGACAAGGGAAATGATGGGTTGCCGGGGACGGGCGAGCCATCCGACAAGGGAAATGATGGGTTGCCGGGGACGGACAACCCATCCTACGGGTGTGGTACATTCTGGGGCATGGCTGATTATCGACGTTGGCGCGTGGCGGGCGGGACGTACTTCTTTACGCTTGTCACGGAGGGGCGCGCTCGGTTTCTTTGTGATGAACCGGCCCGCCGTTGTCTTCGCGAGGCAATCCGAGTGGTTCGTCGCAAGCGGCCATTTCGCATTGATGCGATCGTCCTGTTGCCGGACCATTTGCATGCGGTGTGGTCGCTGCCGGAGGGCGAGAGCGATTATTCCACTCGCTGGCAGCTCATTAAGAGACGCTTCACCAAAGAGTACTTGAAGACGGGTGGCGTGGAGGCGGTTCGCTCGGCCAGCCGGCTAGCCAAAGGCGAGCGAAGCGTGTGGCAGCGGCGGTTCTTTGAACACACCGTGCGCGACGAAGCGGACATGAAGCGGTGCGTGGATTACGTTCATGTCAATCCGCTCAAACATGGGTTGGTTGCGAGAGTGCGCGAGTGGCCGTGGTCGTCGTTTCACCGGTATGTGCGGCTTGGTGAGTACTCGATTGATTGGGGTGATGCGAGTATTTGGTATGGGGATGAGTGGAAGGATTATGAGTAGGATGGGTTCGCCGCGCAGCGGGAACCCATCAGGCATGGAATATGATAAGCGATGGGTTGCCGGAGGCGGGCGAGCCACCTTACGGCTGCGCACATCGAGAGGGAGCAATCTTTCATTTTCGCAATGTTGAATTGGATCGATCGCTCGTATTTGAGGCCACGCCGTGCGACACTTTACCGGCAGAGTATTGTCGACCGACTTGTTTATGCCCCTTCGTTGCAGGAAAACTTCCGTCGCGAAGATGCAAGCGATTTCCTGATGGGGTTCGGGCGCCGTCAATCTATTCTCGATAGGAACAACATCAATTGAGGGAGAAACACATGCGATGCTTCACAGTTCGATCGTCGGTGGGCTTTGGTTGCGTCTTTGCGCTGCTGTCGGCCACGTCGGCGCGGGCCGACATCTCGGAGGCCAACATGTACCGCACGGTCCAATACACCCAGACCGGCGACGGCTCCGCGACCACGTTTGACAGCGCGTACTTCAACCTGCGTCTGTACTCCACGCTCGACAACGAATACACCACCGTCCTGGGGTTCTACCCTGGCCCGGATTCGCCGGTGACGTTGGATCCGGTCCCAACGGACGCCACGCGCTACGACTACGACTCGGGCTTCTTTTCCTCCCAGGCGCAGATGGACATCGCCTTTCCCAAGGGCGCCTACTCCCTGACCGCCAACAACACCACCAACGGCGACGCGGCCACGACCATGTTCGACTACTTGGCCGACGCGTACGCGCAAAGTCAGCCGTATCTCACCGGCACGGATTACAGCGATTTGCAGGGCATGAACCCCGCCATCGCGTTCGACTTCCACTTCAGCCCGTTCATTGAGGATGCGTCGGCGACCGAGTCGGGGTTGTTCTTCACGATCTTTGACGTCACGACCGGCGACGTCGTGTTCGGCAACATGTTCCTGCCGGTCACGACCACCGGCGTGACGCTCCCGGCCAACACCCTGATGCCCAATCACGACTATGTGTACGACCTGGTCTTTTCCGATCGGTTGAGGGTGACCAGCAACGGGGCCGACTTCCCGGCGCTGCTGGCCTTCGACACCCGCGCGGACGGCGGATTCACCACCGGCACCATCCCCGAGCCGGCGGGGCTGGCGATGCTGGGCGCTGTCGGCGTTGCGCTCTTGGCGCGTGGGGGGCGAAGGACGCGAACGAGTGCCGTTAAGCCTAACATGTAACGCCCCCGTTTCATTCCCAATGGGTTTCATGCCGCCGTCGGTGCTGTGTAGCAACTTGGTAAAGCTCATGCCTGGAGCGACGCTGTATCGCTTTGGCATGCTGAGTTCGACGATGCACATGGCGTGGTTCGGCTTGTCGCTGGACGGCTAGAGTCGCGATATCGCTATTCCGTGAAGCTCGTTTACAACTTTTGTTTGGGCTGTATCAGGAATTGACGGCGCCGTTGCTGTGGCGGAGCCGCGACGGCGAACTTAAACAGCGCGTGTACCGGGTGCTTACCCCCCTCCCTGGTCGCTAGCGCGACGGACTACCGCATTGCGCTCGGGCAACTTCAGGTCGCCCGTGCTCGTTTGGTCCGGTCCCCTCAAGGGGGAGGGGGCCGGAAGGAATTAGTTCACGTTCTGGTCGTTGGCGCGGCGGCGCGCTCCCCTAGCGGGTCGCGGCTAAACGTGCGCAGGGGGAAAACGGCCGTTGTCGGTTTGTTGCGCGAAAGAACCGAACGATGTTGGGGGCGTTAGAACTCGTAGCCGACGCGCATGCCGAATATGTCGGCGTTTGATTTTACCGCGGCAGGGTCCGTGACGAAGGCGTGGACGTAGTTGGCGGTGTAGCGGAGGTAGGGAGTGAGGTACCAGTTGAGGCCGACGGTGAGATCTGTTTGCCGGCCGCCGTGGACGTTGGCGTCGTTGAGGTCGAGTTGCGAGAGGCGCGTTGCCACTTGCCAGGCGCCGGTGGCAAAGCCGACGCAGTGGTTTTCTGGGTCGCCGGTGTGGCGGACGAAATCGGCGTTGGGATGGACGCGGGTGAAGGCGCCGGTCTTTTTGCTGTAGACGCGATGTTCGCCGGTCAGGAAATATGAGGCTTGGGCATACCAGCCTCGCATGAGCGGGGACGTGCCGTCGTCGGCGTTGACGAGGGCGAACACGTATTCGCTTTGGATCGAGAAAGGGCCGTTGATCCACGCGACCTCGAAATCGGCCTGTTGAAAGTAATTGGCGGGGATCTGTCCGGTATCGACGAAGAAGGGCACGTTGGGCGACGTGGCGCCGACGCGCGCCTCGGGCTGGGCGCGAAACCGGGCGGCGTTGTCGTTCGTTCCGCGGAAGGAGTAGTCAGCGCCGACGTGCAGAAGGTGCGAGCCGTCGGCCGAGTAGTACGGCAGCGCGGTGATGCGTCCGGTGACGGCGTTCTCGAAATTGTCGCCGACGTCGTCGCCAAAGTTGTCGCTGTCGGCGCGGAAGTAGCCGAAGCCCCACGTGCCGTTGTCGCCTGCCCAATTGTTCATGGCTAACACGCCGGTGTTTCTGGCCGGGAAAAATGCCTCGTCGATGGCCGAACGTTCCATGAACGTGGCGTAGCGGTTGGAGGTCAGACGATCGAGGCCGAACGGTTCAAAGAAGTGGCCGACGCGCAGATGGCCGATGAGCGGCAAATCGTGCAGGCCGCCGTACACCGCGAGAAAGGACGGCCGGCCGGATTGAGCGTAGTCCATTTCCAGTCGATAGTTGGTCGGGCCGTAGTCGCCGTGCATGGCAATGCGGGCGCGGCGGAAGGCGCTGCCGTTTTGGATGTCGCCGAATTCGGCTTTGTTGGCGGCGTCCTGGTTGAAGGCGTAGGAATCGGCCTGAAGCTCGGCGCTCCACTTGACGGTCGGCTTGGCGGCGTCGGCGGCTTTTTTTTCCTGTTCGGCGGTCGCGCGTTTGGATTCGCTTTTTTCGAGTTCGGCGAGGCGCTGCTCGAGGGCTTTGACGTCCACCGGTGTGCTGGCGGCGGGTAGGGTTTCAGCGAGTCCTTTCTCGACGGGCGAGTATTCGGCTGAGATCGCCGGCAGCGGCAGCAAAGGGCCGGCGGGGTCGGACGCTTGCGGCTCTGGCGGCGCGGCTGCGCCGAGGGCGAGCGCGGCGATCGTCAGCAGGACGTGGGCGGCGGGCGAAAGAAGCATTGCGGAATGACGGACGGCAGCGATCGCCCTGGGTTAGCGGCAAACGAGAAGAAGCGGCGGGCCCGGCCGTGTTGGCGGCTGGGCTCTGATGCGCATGGAGAGCGCCTCACGATTGGTTTTTGGGAAGAACAGAGGCGGCGTTGGCTTGGACGGCCGTGGCCGAGGAGAGATTTGTCGAGACGACCTGGTAAGAAGTTCGGTAGGAGCTGGCTTGCGGGGCGACTTTGGAGTTAATCGCCGTTTTCAGTTGCGTTGTTTGCCTAAGTTGATGTTTTGGACGGCGCGGGGGTGTGGGTTTGATGGGTTGCCGCGGACGGGCAACGCATCCTGCACGCTATATTGCTAGCTGTGCTTTCGGGTCTGCGATGACGGTGGGTTGCCGAGGACGGCCAACCCACCCTACGGGAGGATCGTCATGAAGATTGTGGTGATTGGCGGGAGCGGGCTGATTGGACGGCAGGTGGTTCCCAGGCTGCGCGAGCGTGGGCATGAGGTCGTGGCGGCGTCGCGATCGTCGGGGGTGAATACGTTGACCGGCGAGGGGCTGGCTGAGGCGATGAGCGGCGCTGCGGTCGTCGTCGATGTGGCGAACTCGCCTTCGTTCGAGGACAAGGCCGTGATGGAGTTTTTCGAGACAGCGGGGCGGAATATCGCGGCGGCGGAGCAGGCGGCGGGCGTGGGGCATCACGTGGCGCTATCGGTGGTGGGGACCGAGCGGCTGCTGGCGAGCGGATATTTTCGCGCGAAGATGAAGCAGGAGGAATTGATCCGGGCGTCGGGGATTCCGTACACGATTGTGCGGGCGACGCAGTTTTTTGAGTTCGTGGGGGCGATTGCGGATGGTAGCGCCAAAGGGAACGTTGTGCGGTTGCCGTCGGCGATGATGCAGCCGATGGCCGCGGAGGATGTGGCGGAGCTCGTCGCGGAAATGGCGGTGGGTGAGCCGGCGAATGGGATCGTGGAGATCGCGGGGCCGGAGCCGATTCAGATGGATGAGCTGGTGCGGCGGTACTTGAGCGCGATTGGTGATGGACGGACGGTGACGGTTGACGAGAGCACGGGGTATTTTGGCACGCCGGTGAATGATGAGAGTTTGACGCCGGGGGCGGGAGCGCGGCTGGGGGCGATGCGGTTTGGGGAGTGGTTGGCGCGCATGGCGCCGCAAGGATAGTTTGCGGCGCTCGCGCTGGCGCGAGTTTCGGAGAAACTCGGCTACGGTAGGGAACCTGGCTTCTTACGGCTGTTTAGCGGGATTTGTTGGTAGGTTGGCGGGAGCATAATGGGCGGCGTTGAGGGTCGTTCATGACATAATTCGCAGGGGGCTGGGCGATGGATGTTTCGCTTGATGAAGTGTCACAGGTCATCCGGTTGGTGCGCGAGGTGTGTGATTCGTGGGACGATCCCGCGGCGTGGCGAAGTCATTTATTGCAGGGCGCGTGTACGCTGCTGAACGGCCACGTTGGGCTGATGCTGGCGGACTATGATGCGGAGGCCGGGTACTTCGGCAACGTGGCGGTGACGGCAATTGTGGGTCTGCCGGCGGGGATGGAGTCGATGGTGCGCTCGGCGATGTCGCGGATGGAGCAGCGGCAGTTTTCCGACGTGGCGGAGAACGAGATGCCGCTGGTGAGGAATTTGTATGACGACATGGTGCGGCAGGGCTGGACGACGACCGCGATCAGCCAGACGGCGGACGCGGCGGCGTATCACGCTTCGCCGTGGTACCAGGAGTTTCGCAAGCAGATCGATTGCGACGATAACGTGACGTCGATTCGCATTGTGGACGTGCCGCGGCGGCCGGAGGCGATCAGCATCGACCGGCCGCACGGGGCGCCGCCGTTTGGGCCGCGTGAAGTCGCGCTATTGAAGCTACTGCATGATGAGATTGCGCCGTTGGTGGGTGTGCGGCTGGCGACGGAGGATCATCTGTCGCGCGACGGCTTGTCGAAGCGGCTGCGCGAAACGCTCTCGCTGCTCTTGGAAGGGCGGAGCGAGAAGCAAGTGGCCAGTGCGCTGAATCTGGCCGGGCGCACCGTGCATGATTACGTGACGCGGCTGTACGAGCACTTTCACGTGTCGTCGCGCGCGGAGCTGCTGGCGTACTTTATCCGGCGCAGGCCGACGCCGCGGGGGCAGTTGGCGAGTTAGAGGCGCCGTTACTTGCGCTCGATGAGCTTGTCGAGGATGCCGTTGACGAATTGCGGCGAATGGGCGGCGCCGTAGCGCTTGGCCAGCTCGACGGCTTCGTTGATGGCGACGCGGTGGGGAGTATCGGTGTAGCGGAGCTCGAAGGCGCCGAGGCGGAGCAGATTGCGGTCGGTGGCCGGCATGCGGTTGACGGTCCAGTGCTCGGCCTTCTCGTTGATGAGCGCGTCGAGCTCTTCCTGATTGCGTTTCACGCCGAGGACGAGTTGCTTGGCGAATTCGCGTATGGCGTCGTCGTGCAGGCGGCCGGCCAGGA
The DNA here is from genome assembly GCA_025935855.1 of Pirellulales bacterium. Lineage (GTDB taxonomy): Bacteria > Planctomycetota > Planctomycetia > Pirellulales > Lacipirellulaceae > Lacipirellula. Next base: position 6,643 of record JAICUM010000134.1, read on the forward strand.
AGGCGCCCAGATTCTCCAGCGAGTTCTGGGGGTTGAGGTCTTCCTGGAACAGCGCCTGGAGGGCGATTTCGCGGGCTCGACTGCGGCGGGACATGGCAGAGGAATGACTAAATGACGAATGGCGAATGACGAAAGATTGTACGCAAAGAGCGAAGACGAAGTTTCGTCATTCGTCATTCGGGTTTCGTCATTACTATTGTATCTTACGCGGTCGGCAGATTCTTGAGCAGGCCGATCATGTGGAGGGCGGCTTCGGCGCATTCGCTGCCCTTGTTGCCGTGTTTGCCGCCGGCGCGGTCGAGGGCTTGTTCCATCGATTCGCAGGTGAGGATGCCGAAGAGCACTGGGAGGTCGAACTGCAGGGCGATCTGGCTGATGGCGAGGCTCACGCCGCGGTTGATGTGCTGGTCGTGCGACGTTTCGCCGCGGACGACGGCGCCGAGGCAGAGGACGGCGGCGTAGCGAGCCGAGGCGGCCATGCGCTGCGCGACCAGCGGGATTTCCCAGGAGCCGGGGACCCACGCTACGTCGATGTGATCGTCGGGGACGCCGGCTTCGCGCAGCGTAGCGACGGCGCCGTCGAGGAGCTTTCCGGTGACAGAGCGGTTCCACTCGGCGACGACTATCGCGAAGCGATCGGCGGGGTCGGGGGTCGCGGGTGTGATTTCGTTGTGCATCGGAAGTTTGCGGAGTGCGCCCTTGCTAGCGCTGCGGGCTCCTTTGCGGCGCGATTTGGAAGTCGGTGACGGTGCGGCCGGCGATGAGGTGTTCTTGGATGATCCGTTCGAGCACTTCAGCGCGGCAGGAATGATACCAGACGCCTTCAGGATACACGACGGCGATGGGGCCGCCCGCGCACACTTGCAGGCAATTGGCTTTGGTGCGGAAGACGCCGCCGTCGCCGGTGAGTTTTAGCTCTTTGAGGCGGCGCTTGAGGTAGTCCCAAGCGGCGAGGCTTTCTTCCTTCGTCGAGCACTTGGGCTTGGTCTGATCGGCGCAGAGGAAGAGGTGGCGGCGGATTTTGTCAGCGCCGACGGCCGTGAACTCGTGCCAGAGGGCGGTTGGGTCGAGTTCGTTTGGCATGAGCTCATTAAACGCCGACGGCCTCGAAGCCAACTTCCAGGGGGCTTTCCCCTTCAGGCACGAAATCTAACTTTTCGAAGCCGATGACGTTACCTGTTCGATCCTTCATCAGGATAACGCCCTCCCCGGTTTCCTCGCAGATGAACTCGTTCTGCGGGTCGGCAAACCAAACAGTCAGCGTGTTGCCTTTTCGGTCGTAGTAGACCTTTACACGGGCCATATGTGCTCGCCTTCCTTAATCGCGTCGGTCGGATAGGCCGTGATTAAGAAGCCCTCATCATCATCCACGTTCTTGGCCACCGCACATACCCAGCGTTGCGCGGACGACTTGTAAAACAGGAACACTTCTGAGTCGCTTCGGCTGCGGCGAATTTCCTCTGGCGCCTCGAGCGTCAGACGGACGTCTTCTTCGCGGCCGACCATCACTGGATGCTTAATTGTAATCAGCACCTGCCAATAGGCATGGCTTACTCGAACACGAAATCCGAGCGGCGTCAGGACTTCAAAGAGCAGTCCTTCTGGCGGGTCGTCCATCATCAACGACCTTGAATTCGGCTACTCTTTGATGCTTAGCAGGAACTCGGCGTTGGAGGCGGTTTTGCGCAGGCGGTTGGCGAGCAGGTCCATCGCGTCCGGGGCGTTCATCTCGTTCAGCACGCGGCGCAGGAGGCACACTCGGCGATGCTCCTCGGGATCCATGAGCATCTCCTCTTTGCGGGTGCCGCTGCGGGCGATGTCGATCGACGGCCAGATGCGGCGATCGACGAGCCGGCGGTCCAGGACGATTTCCTGGTTGCCGGTGCCTTTGAACTCCTCGAAGATCACCTCGTCCATGCGGCTGCCGGTGTCGACCAGGGCGGTCGCGATGATGGTGAGCGAACCGCCCTCCTCCACCTTGCGGGCGGAGCCGAAGAACCGCTTGGGGCGCTGCATGGCGTTGGCGTCGATGCCGCCGGAGAGGAGCTTGCCGGAGCTGGGGCACTCGCTGTTCCAGGCGCGGGCGAGGCGGGTGATCGAATCGAGGAAGATCACCACGTCGCGGCCGTATTCGACCATGCGCTTGGCCTTCTCGATGACCATTTCGGAAACCTGCACGTGGCGGGCACTGGTTTCGTCGAACGTGCTGGAGATGACCTCGCAATTGGGGCCTTTGACCTGCCGCTCCATGTCGGTCACTTCTTCAGGCCGCTCGTCGATGAGCAGCATGATGACGTAGGCGTTCGGGTAGTTGGCGAGAACGGCCTTGGCCATCTTTTGCATGAGGATCGTCTTGCCGGCGCGCGGCGGGCTGACGATCAGGCCGCGCTGGCCGAAGCCGATCGGCACGATCATATCGACGACGCGCATGTCGATATCGTCGGCCGTGGTTTCCATGCGGATGCGCTCATCCGGATGGACGGGGGTGAGGTTGTCGAACAGCACGCGCCGGCCGACGTTGTTCGGATCCTGGCCGTTAATCGATTCGACGCGCAACAGCGCGAAGTACCGTTCGTTCTCCTTCGGCGGGCGGATGGTGCCGGAGACCGTGGCGCCAGTGTGCAGGCCGAAGCGGCGGATCTGGCTCGGCGAGACGTAGATGTCGTCCGGGCAGGAGAGGTAGTGGTAATCCGGCGAGCGGAGGAAGCCGAATCCGTCCGGAAGGATTTCGAGCGTGCCCTCGCCCGACATCATGCCGTTGAGCTTCACGCGGGACTTGAGGATGCGGAAGATGAGGTCCTGCTTGCGGAGGTTGGCGGCGTCTTCGATTTCCTCCTCTTCGGCGACCTCGATGAGCTCGGGCATGCTCATCCGCTGCAGGGAGGCGATGTGAATGTTGGGATCCGGCTTGTCGGTGCGCTCGATGCTCGTGCCGACGCGGCGGACGCGCTCAGCGGCTTTGTCGAGCTCCTCGGCGAAGGAGAGCGGCTCCTCCTGCTCAAGCTCGGCGAGCCGCTGGCGGTCGATGTGCTCCATGCCGGGCGCGTCGTAGGTGCGGCGCGGTCCGCGGTTGTAGGACGAAGTCTGGGGCCGACTGTACCGCGGCCCGCGGTTGCCGGTCTCTGCCATGACTGGAAACTCCTAAGCGGGAAAAGAGGGGGAAGGCGCCGGCGCGCGGAAGGCGTCGGCGGAGGGAAACTCAAAAAAACGTGGGAACGTGCGGCCGCGGTGCGCGGACCGCGCAAGCGAACAACAACGTGGGAAAGGGGTGGATGTGGGGAGGACTTGCGGTCGAGGCTCTGAGCGAGCTTCGCCCGAGAAAGAGAATCTAGCCAAGGCAGTTAGGCGGGACCCTGGCTCGGTTCCGATGCAAAAGCAGTACTTAGTATTGCAAGGCGAGCGGGCAAAGGGAAGCGGTTAGAACGGTTTTTCTGGGGGCTGGTACTGCTGGGTTGCCCAGCAGTGCGAAGCTGGTACACGGGGCTCACTGCTGGACGAGCCAGCAGTGGCACGCTATGCCCGGCCAGGATGGCCGGGCTATGTAGGCGAGCCGCTACGGGTCGAGGGCGGCTTGCCAGACGTTTGTGACTTGGGTCTCCAGTTCGTCGAGCGAGCCGGAGTTTTCGATCACGTAATCTGCGAGCCGCCGCTTTTGTTCTATCGGCATTTGC
>JAICUM010000773.1 GCA_025935855.1 Pirellulales bacterium
AAACCACTTCAAGATCTGTCACTGGGAAATCTACGACCCGCTGCCGCAGGTCGCGCCCCTGATGCCGGCTGAGCGGCCCGCAGACGCGCCGCCCCGCGAGGTCGCGGCGAAGGACGGCGACAAGGGGGAGGTGGCATAGCCTGACGCGGCCGAACCGGCTCAGACAAACGAGGCGGCCCAACCGGCCGACACGCCACCAGCGAAGAGGTCCAGGTCAAAGAAGAAGCGGCATTAAACAGCGTCGGCGGCGTCCTTGCTCTACCCTGGATCTCTCATCTTCATCATGGCCGGGCTTGTCCCGGCCATCCACGTCTTCACTTCAGCGTGGAAAGCAAGACGTGGATGCCCGGCACAAGGCCGGGCACGACGATGGGAAGTGCGGTTGCCAAAGGCCCAACAAAAAAGCGCCGGCAGAAACCAGCGCTTTTTTAATATCGGGAGGACCTCGACTATTGGAAATTGAACATCGGATTGGCGCCGCCCCGGAGCGCCATCTGCGAGTTATAGGGCGAGTCGCCATGGTGCGGCTCGAGCACCACGACGATGGTTCCGATCTTCACGCGGTTGTAGAGGTCGATCGCGTCCTCGTTGGTCAGGCGGATGCAGCCGGACGAGATCGACGCACCGATATATTCGGGCTGATTGGTGCCATGGATGCGGAACAGCGTGTCCTTGCCGTTCGCATAGAGATACATGGCGCGCGAGCCCATGGGATTGTCCGGACCGGGCGCCACGAAGGTGGGCACGCCGAGCCGTTCGATCTCGCTCTTGGTCGGATGCCACGGGGGCCACTCGGTCATGGCGCCAACCTTGGCGATGCCTGACCAGGCCATGGCCTCTTCGCCGACGGTGATGCCGTAACGGATCGCCTTGCCGCCATCGAGGACGTAATAAAGATAGTGATTGTCGGAATCGACGACGATCGAGCCGGGCGCTTCCTTGCGATGATAATCGACGATCGCGCGGCGGAACGGTTCGGGGATCGGTACGTTGGTGTAGCGGATTTTCGACAGGTATTCCTTGTCGCGCGGCTTGAAGGCGGTGGTGTTGGTCGCCTCATAGGTCGTGGATTGCATGCAACCCGACAGCAACAAACCGGTGGCCAGGACGGCCAGTTTCACCTTCAGCGACGGCATGGTGCACTTCCGATCGAAAGTCTTTGCGTCGGGGCGCGATCCTGCGCCCAAAACGCCATGATTCAGTTAACCCGTATTATCGTCGAACCCGGCCACAATTCCAGAACTTAGACACGTATCCCGCGCTGCGGGACCATCGTTGTGTCTTTTTTGCCGCAAGGGGTGCCGATTTCGGCTTATTTTCGGGCAAATCTGCCCAGATCCGCCAATCCGTGACACGCTGCAATCACCCAGGCGCCACAAATCCCAATGGCCGCTGAACGGGCCGTCATCAGACGCTTGCCAGAATCGAGCGATCCCGGTTTGGCTAAGTGTGATACCGGCCGGAGTACGCCATGCTTTCTGTGTTTGTTCCCCAGGAATCCTCGCTGAAGAAAGCCTCGGTCGCGGATCTCGCCGCGCTGCCGGAGAACGCGGTCTGGGTCGATCTCTTCAATCCCACCCAGCCCGAGGACAAGGCCGTCGAAAAGCTCGCGGGGATCGCCGTGCCGACCCGGGAGGCCATGCAGGAGATCGAGATCTCGAGCCGGCTCTATATCGAGAATGGCGCGCGCTACATGACCGCAACGCTGATGTGCCAGTCCGACACCGACACGCCGAGGACCACGGCGGTGACCTTCATCCTGGCCGGCCATCGCCTCGTGACGGTGCGCTATGACGAA
>JAICUM010000807.1 GCA_025935855.1 Pirellulales bacterium
CGTGCGTATAACCTTCATAGGCATGAAAGCGGCCTTCCATTGCCACGATGGGCAGGCCCTGCAAACGTCCACATAAGAGCTGGCCGGCATGGCCGATGGAAGTCGAGCGCGGAAAATGGGGGATCGACTCATATTCGAGCCGCGCGTGCGTTTCGATCTGTTGCGCGAGGCTACCGAGGCCGGTGCCCAAAATAATGCCGGCCCGCGCCTGCTCGAGCCAATGCTTGCGGACGACGGAAACGGCTTCGGCGATCTGATCTGCGAGATGGAGCATAGCCGCCAGCTTACTTAGACCGCCGCGAAAAAGGTAGCGGTGAGGCAGCGTCTTCTCTAATCGTTGCAATCAGTAAACTCGTGCGTGCGAAGCGGCGACTGGCGGTTCATTGAGCAACATGCTACGCTTCTTTTGTTTTCCGTCGCCGTAGGACACCAGCGCTATGACCAGTGGTACAAGTTGGGAGCGATTCTTTCGCAATTGGCCCAAGGAGGTGCCGCCGCGTGGTTTCGTGGTGACGAGCTACGACGAGCAAATTCCGTTCGACGGGTTTTTGTCAGCCGAAGGCATGGTACTTTTAGAACGCAAAACGCCCGACAACAGTGGCGCACGAAAGGTCTTGTTAGCCTACGAAAACATCGTCGCGTTAAAATTCGCCGACATCATCAAGAACAAAGCGTTTGAAGCTGCCGGTTTTGCCGGCAGAATAAAAGATTAGTGGTCGCTGAAAAGCCCCGGTGGCTACTGCGATTGGTCCGAATGTGGTATAAAACTGAAAAGCCCCAAACGCCGCTCTGGGGGGCGGCGGGCCTGGAGAAATGAAGCATGGCAAAATCAAAGGAGTCTTCTGTGTCGAGCGCAACTGACAAGCCCGAGGAAAAAAACCAACCCGAGTCCGCCGGTGGCGGCGATGCCGGCCGCGCGCAGCAGCCGCAGGCGCAGCAGGCTCAGGCGCCCCAAGGCGTGCGAGTGGACGATTCGAAGTTGACGGCGATGTACGCCAATTTCTGCCGCGTGACCGGCACGCCCGAAGAGCTGATCATCGACTTCGGACTGAATCCGCAGCCGTTTGGTGTGCCCACCGAGCCGGTGATTGTAAACCAGCGGATTGTCACCAACTTTTTCACCGCCAAGCGCATGCTGCACGCGTTGCAGCTCACCGTGCAGCGTCACGAGCAGGCCTTTGGCGTGCTGGAAACCGACGTGCAGAAGCGCGTGGTTCCCTCGATGCGTCCCGGACGCTAAGCGGCACCCTCTCAGACTGCCGACCGATTCACGGGCGTTCTCGTCTTTTAGCGAGAACGCCCGTTTGCTTTGGCGCTCACAAAACCATCCGCGCCATGGAGTGCGGCGATTTATCGCCGCTTTCCCTCGTCGCGGAGCGACCTTTGCTTTTTAAAGGGACAAGCGGCAATCGCTGTTCTGGCGGAGAGTGCGCTCTTAGTGCCGCTTCCAGTTCAGCAGTTTCGTCGCCGTAAAGGTCTGTAGGGAACGCCCTCCGTGGCGTTCCGTGAAGAACCAAGCGGCGTCGACTCGCAATTCACGGAGCAGGTGACGGGGGCCAACGGACCAACCTTCTTTGCCGTCCTCTTCGTCAGGTTCGGCCAACGCA
>JAICUM010000357.1 GCA_025935855.1 Pirellulales bacterium
GGCGAAATGCGCCATCGCGCTCAGGCGCTCATGCGATATCTCGGCAACAATACGCCGTTGGCTCGCGGCTGGAAAAAATACCTCAAGTGGGATCAGCTCACGCCGCACCTGGCGGGGGACTTCCAAATCACGCATCACTCCCTAGCGGAGCTCGATGACGTTCTCGATCGGCTCCATTCAAACCAGCGGGGGCTCGAGCTTCCGCCGTTTGTGAATCTCGCCGAGGCCGTTGCGAAGTATCGCGCGCTTGCCACGTGGGCGGTTCCGGCCTTTCGGCAGGATCAGCGCTCGGACTACGAGAAGCTGCTCTCGGCGATCGGCCAGGAGCTCACCCGGCAAATCGAAAAGCCAACCACGGAAACCGCGTGGAAGATTGGGCGAATTCTCGGCGTGGTCGATGCGTTAGGCAGTGCGCCGGATTTCGTGAAGACGATTCGCCGGCGCTTCGCGCAGCCGAACATCGAGGCCTACCTCTCGGCGAACGTCATCACGCGCATGCCCAACCGCCCGGTCAATCAGGTTCGGCCTGTGCGCGACTGCATCCTTGGCACCAGCATTTTCGGCACGGCCTCGACGCTGGGCGACGTGCAGTACCAGCTTGTGCCGTCGCCGAACAGCGTGTTGCTGGCGATTCACCTCACCGGGCACGCTCATTCGGAAACGAACGGCTTCCACCATCCAGTGCAGATCGGCAGCAGCGGCGAGACTTACTTTCACGGTAGTACGATCGTCGCCCTTAATGACGATGCCTTCCGCGCGCAGCCTGCCGACGTTACCGCGGATACGCACACGAACATCAACTGGATTTCCAAGACCGGCGGCAACTTTGGCCGCCGGCTCGTGGAAAAAGTCGCCTGGCGACGGGCGCTGGAACAAAAGCCGCAGGCCGAGGCGATTTCCTCGCAACATACTGCCGAGCGAGTCAGAAATGAGTTCGGCGAGTACGTGGCCCGCGACCTCGGCGATCTGCGGCGGCGATACGAGGAAAAGGTTCGGAATCCTCTGATCCGGCGAGCCGCGTCGCCGGAACTCTTGCGCATGAGTTCGCAGCCGGACGGCGTGAAAGTTGAAACGTTGTTCGCGGCCCGGAATCAGCTGGGCGCCTATGGTCCGCCGCCAAAGCCTGGCCCGGGGGCCGACCTGGTGCTTCAGATTCATGAATCGGCGGTGAACAATTACCTGCCGCTCGCTCTAGCGTCGGCCAAGATTTCGCAAGAGTCGGTTGAGAACCCGCCGAAGTTGGAAGGCAATATCCCGAACTGGATCAAGATCATGTCCGTGACCCGGCCCAGGCTGGCTGCGGCGGCCGCTACCGGCGTGAAGGCGGTCGAAAAAGCGACCGAAGCCATTCAAGAGACAGTGACAGGCGAATCCGACGAGCAGCCGGCGCCAGATCGTAAAGCCCCGCCATTCAGGCCGTTCTCAATCACGCTCAACAGCGAAGCGCCGGTGAGCGTGCGCTTCAACGAAGGAAAGTTGGTCATCCGCATCCGCGCCGCCGTGCTGGCGAGCGAGGATTCCGAATATCGGAATTGGGACTTCATTGTCACGTATCGCATCACGACCCGAGGCGATCGGATCGTTCTGAAGCGAACGGGCGACATCGAAGTCTTTCCGACTGGCTTCGATCCGGCTTGGGATAAACAGCTTACGGCGCAGCAGTCTGGTTTCCGCAGCACACTGGCGAAGAACATGAACGCCCGGGCGAAGGCCGGCCAAAGCTTTCCCGACGAGATTCCCATCGACCCCGTGCGAGTTTCACGCATTGGCACGCTGCTCTTGCAGGAACTGACGGCGGACAATGGTTGGCTCACGATATCCTGGCTGCTTCCTCCCCAGGCTCCCAGCAGCCCGACATTGCCGCCCAAGACGATTCCGCCGCGTTCCGGATGACGGCACGAGCGGCGCCGACGATAATCCTACGGCGGAGGACCCGTCGGCCATGCCTGATTACGCCGTCCAGATTGGATTCGACTGCCTGCCGCTGCGCTCCCTTGCCCGGCTGGACGTCCCGTTGGACGCGTCGGACGAATTGCGGGAGCGGGCCGAGCGCATGAAGGCGGCGATCGCGGCGCTGGGCGCTGATCGCAGTTATTTCCTCTACAACGCACACTGCGTTTTTCGCTTTGCCAACAGCGAGGTCGAGGGGCTTTGCCGGTTCGCGTTTGAAGGCGCCGTGCAGACCGACTCCGGCGATCGTAAATGCGAACGCAGCCTGCTCGAGGTGCGGCTGGTCAGCGAAACCTGCGGCGGCGTTCCGGATGCAGTGCTGGCATGGCTTGGAGAGCGCGTGCGACAAGCCGTCGCCATCGAGTTCGATCGCTTCATCGCCGCGGGGCAGTTGGCCGCCCGCGAGCGGGAGCTGGCAGCAGCGCCGCTGCCGGCTGATATCAGCAAGCTAGCCGGATTTGGGCTTTAGCCAGCGATCAGGGCGTCGTCACTCGACTGCCGGCCCCGGCGAAACCAGGGGCTTTACCTTGCCGATAGCTCATCAAGCGTGGTTCTTGGTCTCGGTTACCGAAATGTCAAAGTTTGACGATTGTAACGACGATAACAACTTTGCCGCCGGTTCTCCCGGAGTGCGCGCGTGTCGTTTCACGCGCCCGAGTGCTAGCGGCGGCAGCGAATCGGCAGTCAATAGCGAATTGAAGACAGGTTGGAGCCAGGAACTTTCCGACGATGAATCGCTCGCTCCGCTCCGCCGTTTCCCTAACGCTGTGCGCGTTGACGCTCGCTAGCGGCTGCTCGCCAACGCAGCCATTCTACTTTCACGAAGACGGCAACCTCTCGCACTACAAGGAAGTCGCGACTGAGATCGAGTACCCGGACGTCAAAACCGAGACGCTCGACGAGGTGACCAACGCCAAAGAGCCGCTATCCTTGGCGAACGCGAAAAACTTCGAGATGTGGAACCTTTCGTTGGAAGAGGTTACGCGGATCACGCTGCAGAACAGCCAGGTGATTCGCCAGCTCGGCGGGCGGGTGAACGACGGCGGCCAGAACATCACGCAGTTCACGCCGCAAAACATTAGCCAGGCGCCCGGACAGGTCACGACCACCTACGACATCGCCCTGACGGACAGTTCCTACGGCGGCAACACGAACAGCCAGTTCACGGGCACCGGCGTGGAAGCCGCGCTCGCCGAGTTTGACGCACAGCTCGATTCGAGCATTACCTGGCAAAACAACGACAGGCCGCAAAACTTCGGCCTGGCCACGCTGCCGACGTTCTTCAACCCGTTGTTCCGCCAGCATTTGGCTCAATACACCACCGGCATCACGAAGACGGCCGCCAACGGTACCACGTTCGAAGTCCGCAACAACATCAATTACGACCAGAACAACAACGGCAGCCGGACGCAGCCGAGCGATTGGTTCGTGAACGTCGAGACGGCGGTCACGCAGCCGTTGTTGCAAGGCGCCGGCACGGACTACAACCGCATCGCCGGCCCGCGGACCTTTCAGGAGCAGGCGCAGGGCTTTGCCGATCAGATTGACGGCGTGGTCATCGCCCGGCTGCGGACGGACGTGACGCTCACGCAATTCGAAGTCGGCGTACGCAATCTGATGCGCGACGTGGAAACGGCATATTGGGAACTCTACTTCACCTACCGCGACTTGGAGGCCCGCAAGATCGGCTATGCCAGCTCGCTGGCCGCCTGGCGGAAGGTGAGCGCCCGAGCCCGCGTCGGCGGCGAAGGCGGCGAAGCGAACGCCGAAGCCCAGGCCCGTGGCCAGGTCTTCCTGTTTCAGTCGCAGATGGAAACGGCCCTCACCAACGTGTTCCGCGTCGAGAACAAGCTCCGCTACTTGATGGGCCTGACGCCGACGGATACGCGACTGATCCGGCCCTCCGACGAACCGACCACCGCGCAGGTTCATTTCGATTGGCCGACAATTCAATCCGAAGCGCTGGCCCGTCGCGAGGAATTGCGGCAGGAACGTTGGCTAATCAAGCGCCGTGAGTTGGAATTGGTCGCCGCGAAGAACCAGCTTCTGCCCCGGCTCGACGCCGTCGGCCGCTATCGCTGGCTGGGCGCCGGCGATGATCTGCTCAATTCCTCGCCCACGGGCCTGCAACCGTTCGCTCCGGGATCAAACGCCCTTGAATCGCTCACCAGCGGCCGGTTCCAGGAATGGCAGGCCGGGCTGCAGTTCTCGATGCCGCTCGGCTTCCGACGCGGCATGGCGCAGGTGCGGAATCACGAGCAACTGCTCGCTCACGATCGCGCGATCTTGCAAGACATGGAGCTGGAAATCTCGCACCAATTGGCCGACGCCAAACGCGATATTGATTTGAACTACGGCGTCGCCCAGACGAACTTCAATCGCCGGGCGGCCGCCGACGACGAAGTCAACGCGGTGACGGCCCTGTACGACGCGGGCCGGATCACGCTGGACCAGGTGCTCGACGCCCAGCGGCGGCAGTCGGAGGCCGAATCGGCGTTCTACCGCTCGCTGGTGGATTACAACCGGGCGATCATGCTTCTGCACTACAACAAGGGTTCGCTGCTGGAATACAATGCGGTGTATCTGCAGGAAGGGCCGTGGCCGGGCAAGGCTTACTTCGACGCGATGCGGCGGGCTCGGCAGCGGGATGGCGGTTTGAAGCTGGATTATGGCTTCACGCGGCCGAGGGTGATCGCTCGCGGGCCAGTGGCCCAGAACGCCGGAACGGCCAACGGCGGGGTTTACAACGGCCCCGTGGTCGGTGGCGAGCAAGCGCCGCAACAGCCGACTCCGCCGGCGCCGCCAGTGGGCGCCCCGCCGGCCGAAGAGGTCATCCCGACGCCGCAGACGGAACCGGTTACTTCGATTCCCGGCGCCGTGACGACCGCCAATTTTGTTGAGCAGCAGCCGGTTACCGCGCCGATGGCCGCGGCGTCGCCTCTAGCGGCCGCCCCGGCGCCAAATGCATCCGCCTCGGCTGGCGCGGCTCCGTCGAATCCTTTCCCACGAAGCACGACGCCAAGCACACCTGGAGCAAATGGGGCTGCGGCGAACCCTGCGGTTTCCAACCCCTTTACCGCGTCGCCCGCTGGCGGAGCTGCCGCCGGCGCGACGTCGTTCGTGCAGCCGGTCGCCTATGAACCGCAAGCTGCTCAGCCGTCGGTCACCCCTGCCGCAAGCTCTGCCGCTGAGGCCGGCGCGCCGCGTTAGTTCCGAAGCCGGCTCCGACCTTCGGCCACCGCGGCCGGGTGAAAATCGGACAATGCGGTTATACTTTGCCGCATGGCATTTTTCTCCTTTGACGGCATCGACGGGGTCGGCAAGAGCAC
>JAICUM010000754.1 GCA_025935855.1 Pirellulales bacterium
ACTCGGCGTACTCCTGCTCGCTTTTGCCGTCGGCCCCACCCGATTCGGTGGCCACAAGCACGCGTTGGCCGTTGGCGTTTACCCAGCGGCCGCGCACCTGGTCGTGCCGATAGCGCCGCTTTGACTCGCGGCAATCGACCATGAAATCGTGAAACAGGTCGTAATGCCCCGAGCACTTCCAGATTTGCGGGTGCATGATGATAGTGGAGTCGAGTCCGACCATTTGATAGGCGGCCGGCGCGCCCGATGGCGGCGCGAGCTCATCGTGCGCGGTAATCATATCGCGCCACCAGGCTTCTTTGATGTTGCGCTTCAGCTCGACGCCCAGGGGGCCATAGTCCCAAAAGCCGTTGAGCCCGCCGTAAATATCGCTCGATTGAAACAAAAAGCCTCGCCGTTTGCAGAGCGAGACGAGTTTATCCATTTCCATAAGGGTGCGTGCTCAACTATCTGGTGCCAAACAGGGCAGTTTACCGTGCGATGGGGGGCGTGGTCGAGTGCGGTCTTTTCAATACATGGCAACGGCTCGACGGCGAAGCCGCATTCCCGTCGGGCAATGCCACGGCTGCATCCGCGCATGATACCCGTCCAGCCAAAATGGCCCAATCGCCCGCTCGACTCGGCCAAATGGCTGCGCCCTACCAATAATTGGCGATCCGTGCGCATCGGTAGCGGTATACAGAGTCCCGGAGTTCCCCTGATGATCGTCCGTTTCTCCCTCGCCCTGTTTGTGGCATTTTCCCTTTCGCTATCGGACGCATTCGCCACCGATCTGGCCACCTCGATCCATGAGCGGTTCGCCCGTCCGCGGACGCAGCCCAGCTACCAGAAACACGTGCTGCCCTTGATGAGCAAGGTCGGTTGCTCGGGGCGCGCGTGCCACGGCTCGTTTCAGGGCCAGGGCGGCTTTCGCCTCTCGCTGTTTGGCTACGATTTCAAGCAGGATCACGAAGCGATGCTCGGCGGCGATGAGCCGCGGATCAATCTTAACTCCCCCGAGCAGAGCTTGATCTTGCTCAAGCCCACCCTGCAAGTGGACCACGAGGGCCAGAAGCTCATCGACAAGGGTTCTTGGCAGTACAACATTCTCGCGCGCTGGATCGAAAGCGGCGCACGCGACGACAGCGCCAGCAATGCCGCGTTCGCCCACCTGGAAATCGAACCCGCCGAGTTAGTCTTCAAAAAGGCGGGTGAAACCGTTCCGCTTCGCGTGCTGGCGCACTGGCGCGACGGCGCCATCGAGGACGTGACTGACATTACGCGGTTTCGCAGCAACGATGAATCGGTTGCCAAGGTCGACGAGAAAACCGGCCGCGTCACTGCCGAAGGGCGCGGTGATACGCACATCGTCGCCTTTTATGACAACGGCGTGGCCGCCGTCGCCGCGATGCTGCCGATGAGCGACCAGGTCGGCCCGAAGGATCCGCCCGTCGTGGCGTCGACAGAGGTGGATAAGTTGATCGCCGTCAAGCTTCAGAAGCTTGGCATTGTCCCATCGGGGCTTTGCACCGATGAGGAATTCCTGCGCCGCGCCAGCCTCGATATGTGCGGAACGTTGCCAATGCCCGACGAAATCCGGCAGTTTGTCGCCGACCGTTCGACCGACAAGCGGGCGAAAAAAACCGAGGAGCTGCTCCAGCGTCCTACCTACGCAGCGTGGTGGACCACGGTGATCTGCGACATTACCGGCAACAACACAAATCAGTTGGAGATTGCCGGCAAGTACCTTGAGCCGGAAATGGCCCGCAACTGGTATGACTGGATTTTCAGACGCGTTTCAGAAAACACGCCTTACGACAAAATGATGGAAGGGCTGGTGCTGGCCGTCAGCCGCAAACCGTCGCAGAGTTACGAAGACTACTGCGCCGAGATGACCACGTACGTCCGCGCCGATCATCCGGCCGAC
>JAICUM010000076.1 GCA_025935855.1 Pirellulales bacterium
ACCTGCGTCTGATCAAACGACGCCTTGTCCACCGCCCAGGCAAAGTCCAGCGCGATCGGCGCCGGGCCCATCGCCGGCACGGTGATTCGTAAGCCCGTGCCCACCGCCACGCGAAAGTTCTTCAGCTCCACGCTCGGGTTCACCGTGCCGAAGTCGGTGAACACCACGCCGTGCAGCATGTCGTCCGCCATAATCGGGAACATGTACTGCAGGCTGTTGATCCACTCAAACGGACCGCCCACGATGACCTTCTGGTTCTGGCCCACCAGGACGACGGGCGACGCCCCGCGGAAGTAAAACCCGCGCAACGTCGAAAAACCGCCGGCGAAGAAGTTCTCATAAATCGGCGTCTGCGTGCCCGAGTAGCCGACCGTCGAGGCCAGGCTCAACACGTGCCGCCCTGAGTGATCTGGCCGTTCCGCGAGCATCCAATATTGCCGGAAGTCCATGTCCACGCGCGGATACGAGAACGAGCCAATCACCTGCTCGCCGCCCAATTCAAGGTAATGTCCCTGCGTCGCCAGGAACGCGCTGTCCCGCGTATCGTTGATGACCGAGGCCCGGAACCCGTGCAGCACGTTGCTGCCCAAGGCGCGATCGAGCTGCGGCACCGCTCCCCGCGGCACCGAGGGGTTGAACAGCGTCACGTTTTCCCCGCGGTAAGTCACGATCGCCGAAAGATCGCGCTCGACCCACTGCTTGCCCAGCGAAATCCGCCCGCCCAGCCGCTGCTCAGTCCAATCGTTAAAAATCCGGTTGTAATACGAGCCGCTCAACGACAAACTCAGCGGCCGGTCGAGCAAATACGGCTCCTGGAAGCTCACCATGTATCGGCTCACCTGCGAGCCCGGCGAGGCGTTGATCGTAAACCGCTGCCCGGCGCCACGCCACGCCGTGCCGTTGCGCACGTCTTCCCAGCTCGTCGGCAGCTTCGTCCAGTCGAAGTTTCGTTCATCGACCACGATGTTGCCCACGATGCCGGCGTTCGAGTTCACGCCCAAACCGAGCATCAACCGGCCGGTTTGCGTCTCCGTGCCGCTGATGTCGATGTCCACCGTCCGCTCGGGAAAGCCTGGAATGCCCGGGGTCGGATAGAGCGGATTGGTAGGGTCGAGCGACAAGCCGGGCAGCGGCCCGTAGGGGCTTAACGGTTGCGGATAAATCGAACCGGCCGGCGGCTGCAAGTTCGGCGAGTAGGAACCTTCGGACGAATACTGTACCGGCTGCACGCCAGTCTGCGCCGGAGCCGATTCCGGCCCCGTGGGACGCACCATTTGCCCCCCATAGGGCGACTGCTGCTGCGCCGCCGTCGGCACTTGCGAATATGCCTGGTTCACATACGTCTGCCCTGCGGGGCTTTGCCCACGAATCTGGTCGTAAGTGTTCACCGGCGGCCGAGCGACCTGCCAGGCTTGCGGTCGCACGGGCGCCCAAGACGAATTCGCCGCCGCCGCCGGCTGCGGGCTTTGGCCGCGGAAGATCACCGGTTCAGCCTGAGCGGCCGGCGCCGCCGAATTCAGCGGCGCCGCTTCGTCAGAATCCTCATCGTCGTCCTCGTCGATCACCGGTTCTTCGACCGGCGGCTTCGGCGGGAAAAGCACCTCATCCGGCTGCAGCTCCATGGCCTGCCAGCGCTGGAAGTGCGCCTCGTCGTCGCAGAAAATGTGCAGATCCATCGGCCCCGCCGGCAATGCGCTCGGCGGCGGCAATACGCGGGGGCCTACCGGCTGGTCGGGGCTTTGCCCGCGGACCCGTTTCCGCGGCCGCTCGGCGAACTCGGCGTCTTCGTCTTCCGGAATGTGGTACGTGATCTTCGGCCGCTTGCCCGACTGGGCGTCCGCCTCGAACACCTGGCTGGCCAGCAGCCGGCGTTCGCTGGCATAGACCTCGCGGATGTCCATGATCTGCCCCGGGTAAATTGTGACCCGGTTCAGCGCCGTCTGGATGCGCGTGTGCGGATTGTCGCCGCCGATGTGGACAAACACCCGGCCCACGCGGAACCGCTCGCCCTCTTGAATGTGATATTGCAGGTCAACCAGCCCTGGCTCTTCGAGGTACACCGTCTCCGGCTTCACGTCGGCAAAGACGTAGCCTTGGCTGCCGTATAGCTCCTGCAGCCACTTGGCGTCGGCTTCCATCTTGTCCTGCTCGAACGCCTGGCCGGTCTGCAGCTTGAGCTTCTCCATGAGCGGATTCTGCTCGAACTTCGTGTTGCCGAGCACATTGACGTTCCGCACGTGGTATTGCTGGCCCTCGTGAATGATGAAATTCAGCGTGACCCAGTTGCCCTTGTCATTGCGGTCGGATTTATGGCTGACTCTCGCCTGGAAGAACCCATGGGCGCGGTAATAGGCCGTGATTGCGTCCTCGTCGGCCTTGATCTTCTCCTCGTCGTACTGGCCTTTGAAATAGAAAGCGATCGGCGGCTTGGACTTGATCATCGTCCGCAGGCGGGAGTCGGAGACGAAGCCGCCGTCGTTGCCGATGAATTTCGTGGACCAAATCTTCTGCGCGACGCCCTCGTGGATGAGGTAGGTCACGCCAATATCGGTCGCCTTGTTACCTTCGAGGATTGTCACTTGGACGTTGTTGTAGCCTTTGCCCTTGTAAAACTCGGAAATCTTGCGGGCGCCGTCCTGCACGGAATAGGGATCGACGGCTCCGCCAACCTTCAGGCCCGTTTGCTTATCGAGTTTTTTCGGAGTGTAGCTGTCGTTGCCAATGTACTTCACCCAGCGAATCGTCGGCCGTTCGACCACTTGAAAAATGACCACCCGGCCCTTCGGCGTCGTCTCGTACAGGGCCTTTACGTCGACGAACCAGCCTAAATTCGCCAGCTTGGCGACGTCATTCTGCACGACCGACGCGTCGAAGGGCCGGCCGGCGCGAGTCTTCAAATTGCTCGACACCTGAACCGTGCTGGTCGTGTCGTTGCCGACGATGCGAACTTCGGCCACCATTTCCGCGGCGGGCGTCGAAGCATAGGGCGCCGCGACTGATTCAACGGGCGGCGACGGCTCCGGAGTGCGCGGCGGCGGAAGGAATTCCTGCCCGAGCGCGGCGCCAGCCCACAAGCTCGCCGCCAGCGCAGCAGCCAGCGCGTGCGGTCGAACGCCGTTTCGCCGGGGGAAAACAGGCTGCATAGACGAAGAGAAGCCGGTACGCGTCTGCTGGAAAAGTCAGTGCCGTAGGGCGCCCATGCTAGCGCGCAAGCGCAGCATCGCCGCCCAAGAAGGCCGCGAAGAAATACCGGATTGCCCGGGGGGGAGCAAGGGAGAAGTGATGCTGGATTCCATGTGCTCGATGCTGGATTACGCGATGCTAGCGATCTGTATCGAGCATCCAGCATCGAGCATCTAGTTCAGAACTCCCCCGGCGGGCCGAACGGCTGGAACTCCGCATAGGCCGGCGCCGCGTAATTGTCAAACCGCGTAAATTCGTGGTTCCACGTCAGCTTCACGTCGCCCGTCGGCCCATTGCGCTGCTTGCGAACCAACAGGTCGGCCTGGCCGCGGACCTGCTCGCGGTCTTCCTCGTTCGTCATGTAGTACTCTTCGCGGTGGACGAACATCACCACGTCGGCGTCCTGCTCGATGGCGCCCGACTCGCGCAAGTGACTTAACTGCGGCTTGTTGCTGCTACTCGACTCGACCTGCCGATTGAGCTGCGCCAGGCATAGCACCGGCACATTCAGCTCGCGGGCGAGCGACTTCAGGCGCCGAGAAATCTTGGCCACCTGCTCCTGCCGCGGGTCGCGTGGATTGTCCGGATCGATGAGCTGCAGGTAGTCGATCACGATCAGCTCGAGGCCTTGCCGCCGTTTAAGCCGGCGAGCGTTTGCCGCGATTTCCGTCATGGTGCGGCTCGGTGAATCGTCGATGTACAGCGGCGCCTGGCTAATCTGAGCAGCAGCGTTGACCAACTTGCGGCGTTCTTCGTTCGTGATGGTGCCGTTGCGGAGCCGGTTGCCATTCACACGGGCGAATGAACAAAGCAGCCGGTCGCCCAGCTCGATGCCCGACATTTCAAGGCTTACAAAAAGCACCTGCGTGCTGTTCATGGCCGCGTATTCAGCCATGTTCATGGCGAGCGCAGTTTTACCCATACTGGGCCGGGCGGCCAGAATGATTAGCTCCGACTTCTGCAAGCCGCCGGTCATCTGGTCGAAATCGGCGAAGCCCGTTTCGACGCCGCCCCAGGCGTGCTGGTGATCCATCCGTGCGTCGATCCGGTCGAGCGATTCCTGCAGCACCTCGCTGATTGGCGCCACTTGCCCGGCGCCGCGGTCTTCGAGGATGCCGAAAACTCGCTCTTCGGCACGACTCATCACCTCGCGCGTGTCGGCCGTCGGATCGTACGCGCCATTCTGAATATCGACGCCAGCGTGAATCAGCGAGCGAAGCACCGACTTATCTGCGACGATCCGTGCGTAGTACTCGGCATGGGCCGCGGTGGGAACTGTGCGGCCAACCTCGGCGAGATACGCGGCCCCGCCGACGGCTTCATAGATTTCGGCTTTCTTCAGCCGTTCGACCAATAGCATCAGATCGACGCGCTGGCCGCCGTCGTGCATGGCCAGCAGGTGCTCATAGATGCGACGATTGGCGTCGTCGTAGAAGTCGGTCGCCCGGATCACCAGCGCGACTTCGTCGAACACCTCCGGCAGCAGCAGAATGCTGCCGAGCACGGCGCGCTCCGCTTCAACGGCCTGCGGAAGCTGCCGCTCGAAGGGATCGACCGGCTTTGGTTGAAGTGAGCCGTTTGAGCTTCCGTTGCGATCAGCCATGATGCGCCCTCCGTGTCCTACGAGTTTCGCTTCTCGGGATGGCGAGGCTCCTGTTGAGCAAGTGTAGCCATCTCGCTCCGCGAGATGGTTGCCTCTCGCGGAGCGAGAGGCCTACACTTGCGGTTACGCCAGCATTTCTTTGCGGACGGCTCCGCCGTTGACGATTTCAATCGGACGATCGCCGGGAGCCATCAGTTCTTTCTCAGCGGCGATGCCCAGTTGGTGGTACACGGTCGTCGCCAGATCTTCCGGCGAGACCGGCGTATCTTCTGGTTCGCTGGCCGTGGGACCGGAGGAGCCGATGATCGCGCCGCGTTTCATGCCGCCGCCGGCAAGCACGACGCTGAACACTTTGCACCAGTGATCGCGGCCAGCCGTGCCGTTGATCTTTGGCGTGCGGCCGAACTCGGTGGACACGAGCACCAGCGTCTTGGCGAGCAGGCCGCGCTCGTCCAGGTCATTGATCAACGTGGCGTACGCCTGATCGAACGCCGGCAGCGAACCGCGCATGCCGGCGACAATGCCGGAGTGGTAGTCCCAGCCGGCATAGGTCATCGTGACGAACCGGGCGCCCGCTTCCACCAGCCGCCGCGCGGTGAGCATGCGCTGGCCGGCCTCGTTGCGGCCGTACTTGTCGCGCAGCTCGTTCGACTCGGCGTCGATGTTAAACGCCTCGCGCGCCTTGGGTGAACCGATCAGATCAAACGCGCGGGAGTAGAACGTGCTCATCGCCGAAACGTTATCGGCGGTGGTCTGCTTGGCGAAATGTTCATTCACGGCTTCGAGCGCCGCCAGCCGGCGCTCGTAGCGTGCCTGGTCCACGCCGCCCGGCAAGTTCAGGTCGCGGACCTTGAATCCCTTGCGGGCCGGATCGTCGCCCAGACTGAACGGCGCGTACGACGAGCTCAAGTAGCCCTGCATCGCGTTCACCGAGTGCGCGCCGGGGATGCAGATGTACGGCGGCAAGTTGTTTCGCGGACCGAACTCATGGCTCACCACGCTGCCCATGCTGGGATAGACCAGCGCGGGACTGGGCCGATAGCCGGTGAACATGTTGTGCTCGCCACGCTCGTGGGCCGCTTCGCCGTGGGTGAGCGAGCGGACGACGGTAAGCTTGTCGGCGATCTGCGCCGTCTTCGGCAACAGCTCGCTGAACGACTCACCCGAGATCTTCGTGGGAATGGCCTTCATCTCGCCGCGATATTCCAGCGGGGCGAATGGTTTCGGATCGAAGGTTTCCTGGGCCGAGATGCCGCCGGGCAAGAAGATGTGGATGACGCTTTCGGCGACCACCGGCGGGGTCTCGTATTGATTCATCGCGGCCTGGGCTTTTCGCACCGCGAGAAAATCGACGAGGTTCAGCCCGAGTCCCGCGACGCCGACCGCGAGGAAATCGCGACGACCCAAATGACTGATGCGCGGCGTCATGACAAAGCCCTCCCTTGGAAATAACTGGATCGACTAGCGAGGCGCGAGGCGAGCGATTGTGAAGCGGAGTCGCCGGGGGCCGATCAATCCGAAAGTCCTGTCAAAGCTCGTGGAACGAAGGCGTCCTAAGTGGAAGCCACGGGTCGCTATGGCAAGCCGGCCTTGGCCGGATAGGTGGGAATGCAGGCGGGATGAAGGCGGGAGGTATTAGCCAGCAAAGGTGAATGCACTGCCGGACAAGCTACCGTAGGCGAGGGGCGTTGTCAAAGAATTCCGCGCGCCAAAATGGGGCAAGCGACCAGCGACGCAGCTCGTCGGATGACAAAACGGCAAGCGACGTCTCAGCGAGATAAGCAGGGCAGTCCAGGCAAAAAAGCCGCGGGGAAGGGCCAAGCCGTCAACTGCCTGCCGGCCCGGGCCGCCGCCCACGAAAAAACAGCTGAGTGAGCCCGTAGCGGCTGCCTGCGAGGACTCCAAGCAGTCCCAAGAAACTCAGCAAGACGCTCGATGGTTCTGGGATAGCAAGGGCCGCTGAACTCGCGGATCCAGCCCCAGCCAAACGAATGTTGTCAAGGTTGAGAACGCCGCGCGGACCCTGAACGCCGCTGCCGCGGTCGGTGGGGTCGCCGGGGTCATAGCGCAACATGATTCGAGAAACCGAAGACATCAAGTCTGTATAAGACGCGGAGACGAAAGGCGTGGTCAGGACTAAATCGCTCGCCGCCATCGAGAACGTGTAATGGCGCCAAACCCCGTCGTTGGGAACCAGCTGTGGATTCACTGAGGCCCAGTGAATGTTGATCGACGACGGCCCCATCACGACCAGTCGAACGGGCAACGCAATCGACCCTCCCGACTGGCCTAAATCTCGCTGCCAAGCCAGGAAGTTGCTTCCGTCGAGGTCGGCGCCGAAGCGCGTTTTCCAGCCTTTCGTTGGATCGTCGAGGTCGTTCGCGTCAACCACGCTGCTATTGTCGAAATCTCCTGCCGGCAACGGGGGAGCCATCATATCGACCGTCACGGCGACGGCGCCAATCGCCGTGAAGCTACCCGTCCAGCGCGCATCGGGATTGTAAGTGGCGAGGTTGTTGTCCGAGGGCGCTGAGATTTGCAAAAACGCGTCGCCATCGCCCGCGGGTCCGCCGGTGGCGACATACGTCGGCGACGAGCCGCCGAACCAGTCAATGGCCGGGCCGGACTGAAAATCATCGGTGTGGAGCGTCGCGGCTTGAGCAAGCGTGCAGCAGACGAAGCTTAGGACAATCGATCGAAGTAACTTCACGGCGCTAATCCCGAAGCGGTTGAATTCAATGTGTCACTGTATCGACAAAGCTGGCCGAAGGCCAATTCTCAGTGGCCCACGAGCGGAACAATGGCGCCGATCGCTTTCGGCACATTGAACGGCGTCACTTCGTAGAAGACAAGCCCGTCGCGCTCTTCTCGGAACACGTGCGTCTGCGCGTCGGCGTGCTCCGCGGCGAGCGATTTGTCCTTGGCGGCGCGATCCACGAACACCATCACCGGCTTGCCATCGACGCGGCATAGCATGGCCGTCGTGTCGCGGCTCAAACCGCCCGGGTAAGAAAGGCCGAGCATGCGGGCGCCTTCGGGCATCGGCAGCAGCTTGAGCGGCACTCCCTGCCGGCGCGCGAACGTGTCGGCGAAGCGGTCGGCTTCGTGACATTCGTAGTCGGGCTCGAAGCCGTGCTTGATCGTTTCGTGGTAAATATCGGCCAGCGGACGGGCCGCGAACAGCGGTTCATTCACATGCCCGCGCGGGAAGGGCATGCCGGCGATCACCCAGGCCAGCGACGCCGCGGCGACGAGCGTCGCGGCAATCCAGGCCGGCCGCCAGGAACGATGACTCACGGGCTGGGGCGAGATCCGCTGAAGCAGTTGCACGGCGAGCGTGCCGTTGGCCGGCGCCGAGACGTGATAGAGGCGGGCCAGCCGCTCATCGACGCGCTGCTGCAGCTCGATCTGCTGCGCCAAGCGCGGATCGGAGCGCAGCGATTCCTCCACGGCGGCGCGCGCTGGCTCGTCCAGCAGGCCGTCGAGGTAGGCCTCCAGCCGATGTTCGTCGTCGTGAGGGAAAGTGGTCATTTCTGGAACCGGCTCGTTTTTTCCGGCGGCGGGGCGTGCCGCGTGAGCTTTTCGCGCAGCGCAGTGCGGCTGCGGTGGACGTGGCTCATCGCGGTGCCTTCGGGGATCTGCATGATCGCGGAAATCTCCGCGTAGCTAAGGTGTTCAAGGGTCCGCAGCAATAAACAGCAGCGCGCGTCTTCGGAAAGTTCGTTCAGGGCGCTTACTAATTCGTCGTCGAAAACAGTTTGATCGGCGGCCAGTTCGCCGCGCGTCGTGGCGACCGCTTCGTAGTCGAGGCCGCCGCCGGGCTGCACCGCGGCCTTGTCCAGGCGGACGAGCACCGACGGGTCGGTGGCGTAGGTCCGCCGGCCCTTGGACTTTCGTCGGTGGTTCAGGGCGCAACGCCGCACGATTTCAGCCAGCCAGGCGGCGAAGTTCGACCCCGGGCGGAACTCCGCGACTTTCTGGAACGCGATCACGGCGGCGTCCTGCACGATATCTTCGGCTGCCGACGAGTCCCCCGCCACGCCGGCCGCGATCACCGCCAGACGAGAGTAACACTCCGAGAAGCGCGCAGCGAACTGGTGCGGGTCCGTGGCATCCCACGGCCCGGGCGCCTTCGATCGCTCCGAGCTGGCCGGAAGACTCATCACCTGGCAGGTCATCTACCTAGAAAGATGTTGCCGCCGCGGGCTGGCATTGCACGGTTGGCTGGGATTTCGCGCTCTATGGGCTGCGGCGGGCATTCACGGGGTCGGGAGTCTTTTGCGACTGGTGATATCCTTTCAAGTCGTAAGTCCCCAGTCGCAAAAGACTCCCGACCCCTTTCGCACAGCCGCGAGTTGCCGCAATTTTCGCATGTTCGCGGCCGGTTTGATATGCTGAATGTGGCCAGTCGCATTTCGTTGAGGATCGCCGGGGGAGGAGTCGCCCTCCGGCGCGGCCATCAGCAAGGCGTTCACATCGCCATCGGGGTCTGCGGGTCGAGCGGGGAAACGGACGGATGAAGTTCGCCAACCGAGAGGGTAGGGTGCGCCCAACGTCCGCCTTTACGCTCGTCGAGCTGCTGGTGGTGATCGCGATTCTCGCCGTGCTCATGGCGCTCTTGCTGCCGGCCGTGCAGGCGGCCCGGGAGGCGGCCCGCCGCTCGATGTGCTCCGATCACCAGAAGCAGGTGGCCTACGCGCTCCAGGAATATGAGACGACCGGCGGCGCCTTTCCGCCAGGGCGCCTCGGCTGCGACGACAGCGGCGATACTACGCCCATACCAGTCTGCCCGCCAGGATTGCCGGCGGAGAAAAAGACCGCGGCGAGCGGCTTCATCGAAATCCTGCCGCAGCTCGAACAGCAGGCCCTGTACGACAAGCTCGACGTGGACGACGGCGGACTGTGGAACCGCAATGTGAACAGCATCGGCTGGTACTACGACGCCGCGAAGCAGGCCGGCGTGCAGCAGCGGGTGGCGGTGTTCGTGTGCCCGAGCGATGACTCCGCGTCGCTGAGTGACGTGTACGCCCCACTCGTGGCGGCCACGGCGAATTATGCGTTCATGCAAGGATCGGTCGGGCCTGCGTCAGCGAATTACGACAAAACGGCGGTGAAGTTCGACAACAACGGCATGTTTCTCTACGTGCGGCCGCGGAAGGCGCGCGAAGTGACCGACGGCTTGTCGAACACGCTGATGCTGGGCGAAGTGATCATGCCCGACACGTGGGAGTCATCGAACGCCTGGACCTATGCCCGGCAGAATGCCGACGCGATTCGCACGGCTTCAAACCCCGTGAACACGATTCCCGGCGACGGCGCCATGGTCGATCGGCAAAACGGCGCGTTTGCCAGCCGGCATCCGGGCGGAGCGATCTTTACGTACGGCGACGCGCACGTGGCGTTCGTAAACGAAGGCATTTCGATGGCAACTTATCAGGCGCTGGCGACGATCGGGGCAGAAGACCTCTGTCGTTTTTTTTCGCGGCCAGCGTTTCATTCGCACTTACTCCCCGCGGAGCTACGCTCCGCTGGTGAATCGCAGTGGAGCATCTTTTCCACTTCGCCTGCGGAGCGTAGCTCCGCGGCTACTTCAAATTGTCTGCAATTCGCCGGCGTCGCACGTCGTCACACCGTGCGCGGTTTGCAGCAGCAGTCGCCCGCGTTCGTCGAGGCCGAGGATATGCCCGGAAATGGCGCCGCGCGGCGATGACCAGGTTTTTCGTTCGCCGACGTAGGCCAGATGTTCGCGCAGGTACAAAAGGAGCGACTCGCTTACGCCTTCGTTTTCGAAGTCTTCCATCGCTTTGGAGAGGCGATCGGCTATCGAATCGACGACCTGCTCGACCTCGATCTCGACGCCCGTGGCTGCCGACAGCGTCGTCGCTGGATGCCGCAGATCGGCTTGGGGGCCAAGCCGCTCGATGTCGAAGCTAACGTTCACGCCGACGCCAACGATAATCACGCCGTTCGGCGCCGCTTCGGCCTGCGATGCGTTCTGCTGACGATCGCGAGGCATCGCGAATTGCTCGCACAGGATGCCCGCAACTTTGCGATCGTTGATGAGCAGATCGTTCGGCCATTTGATGTGAACTGCCACGGGCACGCCACCATTCGATGTCGCTCGCTTTTTGATGACGTCAACGACCCCTCGGTGGACCGCGGCCGCCGCCGCGAGCGAGACGCCGGCGTACCACGCGGGCTCGCGAACCATCGGCCACGCCACGCTCATCCAAGCGCCGCCGCGCGGGCTGTGCCACGCTCGGCCATGCCGGCCGCGGCCGGACGTTTGTTCGGCCGCCGTCACCAACAGCGGCTCATAGAACCCGCCGCCCTCAAAACTCGGCGGCATGGGCGGCAACGCAAACGCGTCGCCAGCGCTACCCAGCCAGAGCTCGCGCGCACGGCTGTTGGTCGAGTCGGTGGATTCAAAATGAATTCGCCGCATGAATTCCTGTTGAAATAAACCCGTCGCGTCAGTCGAAGTGCTCGTCGCCCCGCCGAGCCGCCAGCTCCGTAATGCCCGGGGCTCGCTCGGTCCACGCCGTGGATTGCCAGTTATCCGGTTTGGCCGCGTCGGGAAAGAATCGCGGCAGATGCAGCACAAAATGCACCGAGAGAGCCTGGAGGAACGGCTCGTAGAGCGCTCGCACCCCTTGCAAATGCTTCAGTTGCTCGTCGCGGGTCTCGCCGTTCGGCGATGGACCGCTGAGCAACTTGGTCGCTTCGTCGGCAGTTAGTCGCTCGCGCGGCGGCTCCTTAGGCGGCAGCCAGAAAACTAAACAGAGATCCACGCACGTGTGGCGGGCCATCGCAAAGGCAAGTTGCGCCCGGCGCTGCTCGCGCGGCCCAGCCGTCGCCAAGAGCACCGAGGAGGTATCGAGCACAACGGCCAACGCGGCCAGCCACGATTGATTGCCATGCTGCGAGCGGTAGTAACTGAGCACCGGGAACGAGAGATGGCTTTCCAGAAGCTCGCCCGACCACGCTTCCCACTCCGCGAGGAACCGATGGAGTTCTGCCCAATCGTCCGGAGCGCCGGAGCGCCGCAATAGCTCGCTGCACGTAGGCGGCGAGCCGGCGCGGGCGTCCAGCAGGTTGATCAACCGCTCCCGGCTGGAAAACGCCTGGTACAGCACCGGTAAGTAGCCGATGACGACGGCCATGAAGCCAAAACCGGTTCCCGCCTCGACAACCGACAAGAGCTGGCCAACGCGCGTCTTGGGCGTGATGTCGCCGTAGCCGAGCGTGAAGAACGTTTCACCGCTCATGTAAAGGAATCGCGTGAACTCGGCCCTGCCGCCGGCTTCGAGCGTGTCGAGCCCGCGATGGACCAGCGCGAAGCCCAGGATAAGAATCGCGGCCCAACAGAGAAACAGACCCAACAGCGACAGCGGTCCAAAGACGCCCAGCGCCGTTTCACGATACCGCGGGCTTCGAATGAGTCCGGCGGCGCCTCGCCACAGGCGCCACGCGCCACGGTAGTAAAGCCGGCTCACCCGCCACTGCCGGGTCACTCGCCGGGGCAGCACCAAGGCCTCAAAGCTATCGTGCAAGGCAACGGCGACGAGCACGATTCCAATGATCGCAGTGATCATGCAAGATCTCTTAAGTGGCGCGATCTTCGGGGCGCTGAAGCTTTGAAAGCTGTGTGCCATGCCCACGTCCGCGTGGGCATGTATTAGTCAATTGCCATGCCCACGTCGGCAGACCTCCGTGGGCATGGCACTCATCTCCATTAGAAATGAGATCTCATAACCCTCACAGCCACAGCATCAGCCGCCCGTCGAGCATGTCGGGGAGCGCTCGCCTTACAAGGCGCTCGACCGCCGAGCCGCCGTAGCGCGTGCTGAGGTGCGCCGCGATGACCAGCTCGTTCTTGAACCGCTCGCGGCGCTCGACGAAGTCGTCGAGGTGCATGTGGCCGAACTTATGGATTTTCTCCTTGCGATGCTCCGGCGAAACGAACGTCATTTCGGCAATGAGCACCTTGGCCTCGTACATCGCCGGGCAATTGTCGAGGCCGGCCGGCGCCGTGTCGCCGGCGTAAGCGATAAGCGGCAGGCGAACTTCCTCGGAAACTTCAGTGCCCGCTAGCCGCAGGTCGCGAATCTGATCACCGGTAAGCTCCCGATACTGGGCCTTGAGCTTGCGGCGACGGTCCCACACCACGTAGCCGAGCGACGGCACCGTGTGCTTCGTGGCGCTGGCGGTAACAACCAG
>JAICUM010000536.1 GCA_025935855.1 Pirellulales bacterium
CGAAGCTGCACGAGTACCAGGAGCTGAACCCCGAGGTGCAGTACCCGGCCTACGAACGCTATTGGAAGGCAATGCTCGCCATGCTGCCGTCGATGATCTTCAACCCGGGCTGCGGCGTGAATGCCGGAGCGAGCCTCGACGATCGCGACGCCCACAAGCACGAAGCCAACGACTTCGCCAGCGACGTGATGGCAACGATGCACGCCTAGCAAGTGTAGCCATCTCGCTCCGCGAGATGAGCGCCTCTCGCGGAGCGAGAGGCCTACACTTGTCGGCCCTACGCCGCTTCGTCCGGCGGTTGGTACCGCCCTGTGAGTCTGCCGCGTAGCGCCGCCAACCGGCTCTGCGGCGTCGTGAGCACCGGCACGCTCGCCGCCGCGGGGGCTGCCGTTCGTCCACGGACCGTCACGTCCATCCCCTCGCCGAAGTAATACTTCCGCGCATCGGGATTCCGCAGCACTTCCTCCGGCCTGCCGTGGCATAGCACTTGGCCCGCGCGAATCACGTAGCTGCGATCGGTGATCTCCAGCGTCTCGCGCACCTGGTGATCGGTGATCAGAATCGAAATCCCGCGCGATCGCAAATCGCGCACGATTTCCTGAATACTCGCGATCGTCACCGGATCGATGCCGGTGAACGGTTCGTCGAGCAGAATGATTTGTGGGTTGGACACCAGGCAGCGGGCGATCTCCACGCGCCGCCGCTCGCCGCCCGAGAGGCTCATCGCCTTCGCCTTGCGCAGTTTCGTCACACCGAACTGCTCGAGCAGCTCGTCGCACCGCCGCCGCCGCTCCTTGCGGCTCATGCCCAGCAGCTCCATCACGCCGAGCAGGTTGTTCTGCACCGAGAGCTTGCGAAAGACGCTCGACTCCTGCGCCAGGTAGCCCATGCCGCCGTCGCGGCACCGCTTGAACATCGGCCACTCGGTAACGTCCTTGTCCTGCAGCACGACCTTGCCCGCGTCGGGGTCGATCATGCCGCACGCCATGCGAAACGTGGTCGTCTTGCCGGCGCCGTTGGGCCCCAACAGCCCGACGATCTCGCCCGGCGCCACTTCGAAATCGACGCCGTCCACCACGCGCCGCCGGCCATAGTTCTTCACCAAGCCGCGGACCAATAAAAGAGTCATCGGTCGTCCTCCATGACGACGAGGAAGGGTTCAGGGGTCAGGGTTCAGAAAGGGCGTTCTCTGAACCCTAAACCCTGAACCCCGAACCCTCTACCTCACCAACCTCATATCCCTAAAGTTCGGAAACCCAGGCAGCACGGGCACGCCCGGGACGCTGCCCCAGGAATGCGGCCAGAAGACGCAGATCGCCCGGCCGATCAGCAGCTTGCGATCCAAATACGGACCGCCCGGCACGTCGGCGCCCGTCTGGCTTAATCCCCACAGCCGGCAGTCCTTGCTCTCGGGGCTGTTGTCGCCCATGACGAATAGTTGCCCCGGCTTCACGTCGAATTCGCGATGCTGGCGATCCGCGAAGATCTGCCAGGTGCTCGGATCCCGAAACAGCGTGTCGTGATCGACAAGCGTCAGGTCGTAATCGTTGATGAAATGATCGTCCGGGCCGTACTTCTCAATATTTCCGGTCATGCGGGCGGCAATGTAGTAAATGTCACGAAACACCGCCAGCCGCGTCACTTCCAGCTTTGCCTCGCGCGCCGCGATGCCCGCCGGAGCAAGATCGCCCTGATCCCCGGCGCGATCGCGGCTGGCCCACGGCGCCATGCTCGCGCGGCCGCCCGTAAACAGCTTGTCCGAGTCGTACGTCGTGTCGCCGCAATCGACGAGCTTGCCATCCACCCACACGAGCAGGCGTTCATCCACGTTGGCAAGCCGGAGCGTGTGCTTGCCGCCTGACAGCGTTGTTTTCCCTTCCGCATGGAAATCCAGGGCATTTCCCGTCCGCCCGTCGATTGCCGACAGCGTCAGCTTGCCGTCGGCCAGGTGAAACGTCGCGCGGAAATGGTAGCCGGCCCTGACTAAATCCAGCGTCAGCTCGCCGCGATTTTCCAGCACATTGGCATCGCACTCGACCGCGAGATCATCGACCCACTCCGTGCCGAGGCTGCCGACGTTCGGGCCCAGCTTCGGCTCGAGCCGCCACCCGTCGCGCTCCGCCATCATCCGAATCAATCGCGCGTTGTAGGGATTGAAGTCGGAAATCAACTGGGGGTGAGCGCTTTGTTTCAGGTCGTCGGTTAGCTCGGTCGCGGTCTTGTTGTTCTCTTTCGCGAGCGTCTCGATCGAACCAGTTTTCTTCATGTGATCGGCAACGTGCCACACGTCCTCGTCAGCCAGCAAGTGCCGATAGCGCAGCCAGGCTTCCGGCGCCCCGGCCGCCAGATCGACCGAAAAAGTCTGCTTCACCGTCTCGCCATCCGCGTTGGCCTCCTGTTTCCAGCCGTCCGGCGTCGTCGCCGCCCAGCGCAGCGGCCAGCCGGCCTTGTACAACGTCGCGGGTTCGTAATCGGTGTCGTGTACCGGCTGCAGCATGGCCGTCACCTTGTCCGGCGGCTTCCGCTCGATTTTGAAATCCGAGTCGCTTCCTTCCAGCGGCCGCGTGAACACGTTGCCGTGGAAAATCCGCAGCCGCTCGCCTGGCAGGCCCACCAGCCGCTTGATGAAGTTCATGTTCCCGTCGCCGGGAAACTTGAACACCACGACGTCCCATCGCTCCGGCTCGCCGAAGTCGTACCCATACTTGTTCACGAGGATCCGATCGCCAGGATAGCTCGGCTGGACCGGAATCTTGTCCTGCCCGACCTCCTCCAGCACGTTCAAAGGCAAGTCCGGCCGCATCGGCATCAGGTACCGGCACATGGGGCACATGCCGCCCACCACTTGCAGGTCCATAATCGCGTCGCGAGTGTCCTCGCCGCGCGACATTCGCTCCCGCAGCTTGTCGGTGTCCTCGCCCTCGGTGCTCGCCGTCGTGCGGAACGTGTAGCCGCACTGCGGACAGCGCACGTCCTTGTGCTGCCCCAACAGGGCCGGCGACATCGAACCGGTCGGAATGACGAAGGCCTCGGCCTCGAACGTGCGGAACAGAAACGCCAGGACGAACGCCACGACGATCGACTCGATCGTTTCGCGCGTCACCAGGAACGACGTCCAGCCGTACGGCGCGTAGGGCTGATCGCCCGCCGAGGAAGCGACTGCCGCGTCGTGGCGTGTTTGAGCCTTTTTCTCTTTAACTTGAGCCATGTTGAATTGTCGAACCATGAAATAGCGACATAGCCGCGATGCTACGCATTGCCGGCGCAGCGCGAGTCACGCTGAGCCATTCGCTACGTGCGCCGCAATATAGCCGTTCGCCCCAACTGGCGGAACTTGAACCCGCCCCCACGGCCAACAGCTAGCGTGAATTATACGTAGCCGCCGCCACTAACCGCCGCTGCGGTAAACCGCC
>JAICUM010000813.1 GCA_025935855.1 Pirellulales bacterium
CTTTTGTTCCAGCACCGCTTCCAATCGCGCGATATAGCGGTTTTTCTCTGCCACGTGATAGTGCAGATCGGCGAGATTCTGCTGCAAGGCAACAATGGTTTGCTGCTGAGCCAGGGTACTCTCCAACGCGGCGAGCGTGGACTCTGGCTCGTGCTCGCCTCGCGCCAGGGCGCCGATAGTGCCGATGTAGATGACGCATTCCGCATCCTGGGTCGAGACGACTTTTACCAGCAGCCGGCTCTGCGCCGTGGCGTCCGGCACGTAGGACGAACAGGCCCACCCCGCGTGCGATGCGCAGGCGTTGGGGAACTGGGCATCGACATCCGGGCGCTCGGTGAACGGCAGGCACTTCTGCCGCAGCCGCCCGTCCACGAAGACCTGGATTTCCTTGACCGCCGAATCCGGGGTCACGTCGATGGCCCAGCCCCGCAGCCAGAACTGGTCGCGGTCGACCCACTTGCCGGCATCGACGAAACCATAGGGGCCATGCCGATAATAGAGCGTGGAAAAGTCGGGCTGCGGCTCGTTGGCAAGCAGATAGAGGTCTTGATGGTACTGCAAGCCATATGGGATACGGTGATAAGCGGTGCTTCCCGTCGCCTGCAACACCGCGGCGCGCACAAAACTCTCCGTGACGATGCTCATCCCATAGTCTCTGGTGTCGAGGGACGCAATCTCGCTTGCTTCGCGGAAATACAGGCCCTGTTCCGGCATGACTTCGCCCGGCATCAGGAGCACCGCGTCATGGACGCTGAAAATGAGCAGCCCGCCGAGATTGAGCAAGCTGTAGAGTTTGGTGAGCCAGGCGGTGAAGGTCGCTTCCGGCAGGTGCGTGAAGAGCGAAGCGACGAAGATGCAGTCAAATCGCTGGTCGCAGACGAGGTCGTCGGGATTGGTGGCGGAGAGGATGCCGTGTACGCCGAATTGCGCCTCTTGAAAGGCCACGGCTTCCGGCTGGATCTCCGCGATCCAGAGGCGCTCCGGCGGCAACTCGTGGACCAGGAAGCGGGTTAGGCGGCCATAGCCGCCGGCAAAATCGAGGAAAGCCGCCACCCGGTCGAAGGACTCGAACTTCCAGGTCACCAGTTGGCGGACGGCGTTGAGCAGCGCGCCGCCGGAGCGGAAGTAGTCAGCCAGAGCGATTTCCTCGCTCCCGCGCACGCCGGCGGCAAAGCTCAACATCTGGTCGTCTTTATGGATATGGGTGTTAATGGGCACGGGCCGGGCGAAGGTTTCGCATACGACCTGATCGACAATCGACTCGCGGGTTGGGCTGGGCGCCGCGTCTATCAAATTCTACCTCATAGTAAGCAGAAATGGGGATGGTATGCCGGCGGGCGCGGACAACAGATCTTTCGCCCACGGTCCGGCAGCGCCGTATAATCACCGGGCGTGACGCTACTCAGAAGCGACTATCACGCGGGGTGAGTCTAGAACATCCGGCGGGGCTTGTCAAGATTTTCGTAGTAGTTCTTCTAGTGGTACTTGTCACTCTGAGCGGAGCGAAGAGTCTCGTCGCGTGCGGGAACAAGACGAGATGCTTCACTGCGTTCAGCATGCCAAAGGAAGCTCGTC
>JAICUM010000300.1 GCA_025935855.1 Pirellulales bacterium
GCAACCGCGCTCGTCGATCGCGTGACGGGCAAGCAGACTAAAAGGTATTGTGACGTACTGGGCTCAGTGATGATCGAGCGGATTGAGAGCGACCCGCCGCCCAGCGGCTACGGTCGCACGAACTTGCTGCGGTAAACGAGTTCGCCGTGCAGGCGCATGCGGCGCTCGAAGTGCGTGCGGAAATCCAGGTCGTGCTCGGCGGGCTTCTCGGGCATTTCAATCGGTCCGATGAGCGGCGTGGTTTGTGCGATCAGAGCCAGCGTCGCGTCGAAGTATTCCTTGACGTCGGTCCAGAAGTGCAGGCGACCGCCGGGTTGGAGCGTTCGTACGACGTCCGCCAGAAATGTCTGGGTCATCACCCGCCGCTTGTGATGGCGGGCCTTCCACCAGGGGTCCGGAAAATACACGTGGACTGCGGCGAGCGATGCATTGGGCGGCCGTTCGCGGAATAGCCGAAGCGCGTCGCCTTGAACGGCTTTGGCGTTCGTGATGTTCCGCTTCGCGAGCCGCGCCGCGATGAAGCGAGCGTATTTGAAGGCGACTTCAACGCCGAGGAAGTTATGTTCCGGGGTTCCGAGCGCCGCGTTTTGGAGGAACAGGCCCTTGCCGCTGCCGACTTCCACTTCGAGCGGCGCGTCGCGGCCAAAGAGCGCGTGTGGATCCCAGGGTTCCGCGCACAGTTGCTCGACGCTCGTGAGATGGTTCTTGACATCGAGCGTGGGGTCGATCTTGGGTAACGCGCGGCGGCCCATGGCGGCTGGGAAGGCGGCTAAGCCGCAAACGGGTGGAAGATAAACCGGCGGGCGTTTAGGCGCCGGCGGCGGATGCCTGGAGCACGTTGTCGGGCAGCGGGATGCCGGTGATCTCGCCTTCGGATACCAGCCGCGTGCCGACAAACTCCTGAAACCGGCAGACGACCAGGCGCCCGCGGCGATACTTGGTGATCTCGATGGCAATCATCAGCCGATCGCCGGGCCGCACCGGTCCGCGAAACTTCACGTTGTCGATGCCGCCGAAGCCGACCATCGCGCAGCCCGACAGGTCATTCCGCTGAATGTGGTAGGTGAGCACTTGGGCCGCGGCTTCACACATCAGCACGCCGGGCATGAGCGGGGCGCCGGGCATGTGGCCGCTCACCCAGAACTCGTGGTCGGTGATGTCGCGATACCCGACGCAGATACGCCGCTCCAAGTCGTCGCAGACGATCGCCGTGAGCTGTTCCATCGCATCGCGCTGCGGCAGCCAGCGGCGGATTTCCGCCATGTCGGCGACGACGCGGCTACAGTCGATGCTCGCCGGATCGATGATCAGCTCATGCGCGGCCACAGAAGGCCTCCTCAGCGACGCCAAAAGATCAGGTCTTCACCTGCTGGCGGCGATTCTTGCGCGGACGGCTGCACGCGGGGCGTTTGCCGTGATTGGCTTTTTTAACTTTACGACCTGGCTTGGCCATGACTCGAAACTCCTGTCGGCGGGGAACGCGAAAAAAAGCACGGACAGCGCACCGCCGCCGGCGAATCGAGCAATTTTAGCAGCCGCGCCCGGTTGCGAAAAGGCGGACGAGACCGGGGTTGGGAGTCTTTTGCGACTGGAAAACCCAAGAATGAATCAATGCCACCAGTCGCAAAAGACTCCCGACCCCTTCGCTTACTTGCGCAGGTTCCAGGCTTCCAGCCACTCGATGGAAACGGGCTTCAAGTCGAACCGCTCTTTAATCTGCTTGTCCATCGCCGCGAGATGGCCGGCGCCATAGAAGATCGCGATTTTCGCCGTTCCCTTGTCGAGCTGCTTCTCCAGCACGTCGAGGGCGCGTTTGTTGCGCTCGGTGATCAGCGTCGAACCGTCTGGCCCGCTGAATCCTTCCAGCAGAGACTCCATGCCCTCGAACTGTTTGGCCATCGCGATCTTCAGCTGTCGCGGACGATCGTTCGAGAACATGGCGGCGAGAATCGCCACGTCCGGGCTGCCGGCGGAATCCTGTTCGCTTTGGGCGGCGATGGCGGCGCCGATCATCTTGAAGTACATCTGGGCGAAGCCCTCGTTCTTCTTGTCCATCGACGCCAAGAACTCACTCGGCGACATGTCGGCGTGGACCATGTTCTTTTTGGTGTAGTCGATTTGCTCGAGCTGGTGCTCGACGTTCAGCATGCTCTTCATGCCGTTCTGCAGGGCGCCGAGCGGATGCGAGTTGGAGGTGCCGCGGCCTTTGGGGACGTACGTTCCCTCGGGCGCCACGAGCTCGTACAGGACGGCGTCGTACTTCGTGAAGCGTTTGTTGAGCTCGTCGTAGTAGGATTTGTCCGCGATGTGAATGGCGCCCACCAGGTCCACGTAGTGCTTGTACTGGCTCGGCCGCTTGCCGGGCTTGATCTCGTCGGCCTTCACGTAGCGGACGATGGCCGTCTGCATGGCCAGCGGCTTACCCTTGGCGTCGGTGAGCACCCGCACCCATTTTTCGCCAGGGGCCGGTTCGGCTTTTTTGTTGTCGCTCTTCTCGCTTTTTGACACTGAAGCGGGCGCCTGCACGGCCGGCGGGGCCTTCACCGCGGGCGCGGCCCCGGCACCGCACGCGAGAGCCACGGGCGCAAGCAGAAGCGACAGCCAGCGAACTGCCGCATGAAAGTCATGTATCAGTGAACGAGCCATCTGGAAAGACCTTTCAGTTCATGCGCTAGCAATCGAGTCATCACGTTCCGCTAGCACCGCGCAGGGAAGTATATCGGGCCGACAACGTCGGAACAAATCGACGGGTTTGGACCGCGTCCGCCCCTGTCCAGTTGCACGGGAATGTGTTGTTTACTCCCGTGCGCTGCTAGCGGAATGGATCGCGCCTCCGGCATTTTCCGCAGACTTTACCGATCTTACTCAACCGGCGAATCGTGCCGCACCGATACTACCGGCACGGATACATCGCACGCGGCTCTGCCGGAGCGCTTGCGCTATACGGACTGCGCCCCTCGTGGGTGCTGCGACAGGGGAAACTCCCAGCCATGACTCGTCGATTGCTTGCTTTCTGCGTTGCCGCCGTCTGCTCCCTTGCGGGGCGGGGGCTTGTTTACGGCCAGGCCGAGGACGCCTTCTGCGAAGGCTGCTACCACGAGCAACAATGGTTCGCTCCGGTGAATTTCGACTATGACTGCCTGCCCATCGATCGCGGCTGCGGCTACTTTTTCCATTATAGCCGCGTCAGTTGGGCAATCACCGGCGAACGCACGCCGCTGGGCAACGGCGCCACGGATAACGGATCGTTGAATCCTTTCCGGCAGTTCCTCAGCGGCCGAGCTGGCAGCGCCACCACGCTGCCATCGCCGATTGGTCAGACGCCGGTGATCATTGCTCCGCCTGACTTCCTCGGCAGCATCGATTCTGGACCGCCGCGGGGCTCCTTCGGGTGGGGCGATCGGTACGAAATCGGATACTTCGAGGGCGATCACGGGTGGAAAGTCGGCATCATCGACAACGCCCACTCCAGCGACAATCAGTCCTATGGGCTGACGACACAGAATTCGCTCTATGGATCCGTCCTGGTTCCGTTTAGCGATCCTCAGAACCTGATGTTCGGTTTCCTCGATGTTTGGAACGGGCTATTAGGAAACGGCGGTCCATTCAACCCGGACGGCAATGCCGACGACATCGACAACGACGGCCAGTTTGGTCCTAACCAATATGACCTCGATGATCCCGTTCAAGTGCCGGATGGCGGCTTCCCCGGCGACACTCGCGCCGACCTTGAAGATGTTGTCCGCCTTCCCACAAGCTGGCAGTTCGTGAACCTGCGCAATAGTACGCGGGTCGATGGCATCGAAATCATGAAAACCTACCGGCTGGACAACTCCCATTTCATGACCAAGCACCAGAATAATTCCTTCGAGATCGCCGCGGGCGTCCGCTACCTGCGCATCCGCGACCGTCAAACCTTCGACGGCTTCGGCGGCGTGATGGGAACGAGCTTTTTTGACAGCCGGGTGGACAACAACATTGTCGGCCCGCAGATCGAAGCCTCCTGGACTTACGAGCAGAATCGTTGGAACTTCGACTTGGACGGCAGGTTCGTCTTCGGCGCCGACATCCAGAACTTCAACTTCAACTCTGGCTTCGGGTCGGACTTTGTTCCGGGACAGTTCAATCGGCCGCTTTACTTCCCCGCCACGGTGACCAATCTTGGCAAGCAGCAGATCTTCTTCTCGCCGACGGCGGAGCTGCGAGCCGAGGCGCGTTACAAGATCACCAAGGCCTTGGCGGCGAAGCTTGGTTACACGGCGATCTTCGCGGATAACATCAGCCGGGCGGCCGCTCAGGTTCGCTATGAGCTGCCGCGGATGGGCTTTCGGCCCGATCAGGCGGGCGCCCAAACGATTTTCATTAACGGCGCCGACTTTGGCTTTGAGCTCGTCTACTAGCGCGGGATCTGGCTCTTGACGGATCGATCACCCAATAGCCCCGACCTAGCTAGGTCGGGGCTATTTTTTTTTGCGCTGGCGAGTCGTTCGCGGGGCTCGAGCGGCGCATGAAAAAAGCGTCCGCGGTTGCCGCGAAGCAGCCGCTAACGCCTTCAGGACGCTGTTGTGGATTAATAACCAGCCGGACTAAGCTTCCACGCGCTCGGCGTGCATTTGGCGAAGCTCTTCGAGTTCGGACATCAGCCGATGCCGCAGGGGGCTGGTGGGGCGAAGCTCATCGAGCAAGGCTTCGGCCCGTTCAAAGCTGGTTTCGCTTATCTCGCCACTTTTGAACAACTTGTTCCAGCTGCGCGAAACTTCGCTTTCGGTTAACACGGTGGGACTCCTTTTTCGCTTGATGACGGACGGCTGAGCTGTCGCTCAGCGATCACATTTTCATTATGCGTGCCGGACCAAAAACGAGCAAGTCAGCGGCGAGCCGAAGTCGCCAGACTTCGCGACCTGAGGCTCCATCCAAGCTCTTCGATTCGGCGGATGGCAAATGCTTCCGGTCTTGACGCCCGTGCCATCAAGCGAATCCCTGGCGCGTGGGCAAGCCGTCCAGGTCTTCCGGATGGCGACAGCAGTGGTAACAAGGTTCAAGCGATTTCGCTGCTCAAGGGGGTCGTGCGGAATTTGCCGATGCGTCTAACGCAGGGTACGTTCCTAAGTTAGGCGTTTTTGGCCCCGTCGGTCCGCCTGCCGACCGGCCCCGCAGGGGGTGCTCAGACCATGCTTGCGAAATACAATACCGGGAATTGCCAAAAGGCCCGGCGCAGCGGCGAGCGGGCCGTTCGATCACTCATCGAAGTCATCGGAGGGCTTCGATTTAAGGCAATTTCATTGAGTTTGGCGCCCGCCCGCAGCGGGCCGGCGCCTGGGCGGCGATCGGACGCCGCCGACTGGGCTCCTGGACTCCTTTTTCGAGCCAGGATGGTTCGATGCGTGTCGCGAAAGGACACTTCCTTTCGCGTTATCAGGAGAGATAGCCGTGCAGCATATTGATCAGCTTCCTGGTTCATTCTTTGGCCCGTCGACACTGGTCGAGCTACTGCGACACCGGGCGTTGCACCAAGGCGAAGGCCCGGGGTTTCGTTTCCTCACCGACGGCGAGCGACATCCGATCGAATGGACGTATGCCGACGCTGACCGCAAAGCCCGGGCCATTGGCGCCGCGCTGCAGGCCATGCAGATGGAAGGGGAGCGTGCACTGCTCCTGTACCCATCCGGTCTGGATTTTGTCGCGGCGTTCTTTGGCTGCCTGTATGCGGGCGTGATTGCTGTGCCGGCCTACCCGCCGCGTCGCAATCGGAACATGGCCCGCATCGACGCGATTGCCAACGACGCGGAAGCGAAAATAGCGCTCACGACGTTCGAGGTGCTCGAACGCGTGCAAACGATGATCGCCGACACGCCGTCGCTGCAGCGCATTCGCTGGCGGGCTACCGATCAGTGGGATGAAGACCTGGCCGACCAATGGCGGCGGCCCGAGGTACACGGCGACACGCTCGCCTTTCTCCAATACACGTCCGGTTCGACGGGGAGCCCCAAGGGGGTGATGCTCACCCACTCGAACCTAATGCACAACTCAGCCATGATCACCTAC
>JAICUM010000344.1 GCA_025935855.1 Pirellulales bacterium
CGAGGAGCGTGCGGCAGTCGCGAAGGTTATGGCAGCGCTTTCATGGGGCTGCAAATAAAAAGTTTGCCGCAAGCTGGCGCACGGATCGAGCACCGGGCCGACGTGGCCGTGAAGCGGATCTCGCATGCTCATGGCCGCTGGATCACGCAGACTGCGCCCGCGGCCGATGAAGGCCATACGGGTCGTTTCGAATGAAACGCTGCTCGCGTCGCTTGTTTCCCTCGATGATATGATCCAGTGGGCGCCGCAGAGAATCGGCTGTTTGGGATCACGCTGACGCCGCTTCGCGATAATGCCTGGCAACGACGCGTCGTACTCAGTTTCGACGAAGATCTTTGAAAAGGCCGGATGCGCTGCGTCGGCGGCGGCGTCCTGCAATACCCATTCAAGATACGACGTCGCCTCAATCCTTCGCGGCCGGCTCGATTTGTTGTGAATGGTGAGCCGTCGAAGCTCGGCACCATCGTCCACAAGACAAACGTCTAAATGAGTTTGAATATCGTGGGCCGTGCCGTGGAAGCTCGCCAGCTCTGGCTGCCAATCAACTTCGTACTCGTCGAGCGTTGATCGGGCCGGTTGTCGGGTGGCGGACCAAAAGGTTCCACTATCGAGATCGCGGAGATAAATGAACTGGCCTGTCGCTTGGAAGGCGTCGTCGGGCCGCCAACGGCTGACGGCGAGACCGGCGTATTCGAAGCCACCGGCGCCGCTGGTCGTGAGTACCGTGCGCGCCTTGCCGTGCGTCAGCTCATGTTGCCGATCCACGGGTGCCGCTTGAGCGTCGGCTGGCTTGAACCCGTGGCGGGCCGACGTTGTCGAGGAGCTGGAATCCATTGGCGGCGGCGGACGATGACGAGCAGCGGAAAAATAGGCGAGCAGTTCGTGAATCTCTATTCTTTCAAGCCGCCCATCATAATACCACCAATAATTTGCCGCTGTAGTGCGGCAAAGAGCACCAGTACCGGCAGCACGGTGACCAGCGAGCCGGCCATCATCAGCTCGGCGTCCTGCACGTGCTCAGTGGACAGAATGGCCATCGCGACAGGCAGCGTGTAGCGGTCGTTGCCGGTAAGCACGATGAGCGGCCACATAAAATCGTTCCAGGCCGAGAGGAACGTGAAGATGGCGAGCGTCGCCAGCACGGGGCGAATCACCGGCAGGACGATGGAAAAGAAGACCCGCCACTCGCCGGCGCCGTCGATTCGGGCGGCGTCCAGCAGGTTATCGGGGATCGACAGGGCGTATTGCCGGACCATGAAAATGCCGTAGATCGACGCCATCGAGGGGATGATCACGGCCCAATAGGTGTTGATGAGGTGGAACTGTTTCAGCAGCAGGAACAGCGGCAACATGCCGACCTGCAGCGGGACGATCAACCCGGCGAGCAGGCCTTTCATGAGGGCGGCGCGGCCGCCGAAGCGGAGCTTGGCGAAGGCGTACCCGGCCATGGAATTCAGCAGCACGCCGATCGACGTGATGGCGAGCGAGATGACGACGCTGTTGGCGAAGTAGCGGCCGAGCCGCAGCCGGGTGAACAGCTCGCGGAAGTTGTCGAGCGTCGGGTGATGCGGCACCAGTGGCGGCGGCGTGGTTTGAGCGGTTCCACGCGGCATGAACGCCGCGGCGGCCATCCACAACAGCGGCGCGAGCACGGCCAGGCCAATGATCGCGACCATCGCGTTCAAGAGCACGGTTTTGAGCAGGCGCTTCATGCGGCGCTCCGTCGCTGGAGGCGCAGCTGGATGCTCGTGGCGGCGAGCGTGAGCGCGAACAAGACGAACGCCACCGACGAGGCGAAGCCCAGCCGCCACCAGCGGAAGCCTTGCTCATACATGAGCATCACCAGCGAGTAGGTGCTGTCGAGCGGGCCGCCCTGGGTCATTACATACGGCTCGGCGAAGAGTTGGAACAGGCCGATCATCGTGGTGACGCCGACGAACAGAAACGTCGGGCCGAGCATCGGCATGGTCACGTGCCAGAAGCGGCGCGTCGGGCTGGCGCCGTCCACCTCGGCGGCCTCATACAGCTCGCGGGGGATGCTCTGCAATCCCGCCATGAAGATGACCATGTTGTAGCCGAAGTTTTTCCAAACGGCCAAAAGGATAATGGCCGGCATCGCCCAGCGCGGGCTGCCCATCCAATCGATCGGGCCGATGTGTAGGGCAGCGAGCAGATGATTGATGAGGCCGTATTGCGTGTGGTAGAGGTACCGCCAGACGACGGCCACCGCGACCAGCGTTGTGACGACCGGCGCGAAAAACACGGTACGCCAGAGGGCTTTGAACCGCGTGGCCTTGGCTTCCAGTAGCAGCGCGGCGCCAAGCGACGTGGCGACCGACAGCGGACCGCCGAGCAGGACGAAGTACAGCGTGTTTTTCAGAGCCGTCCAGAACCGCGGCGTGTTGAACAGCTGGTGATAGTTGTCCAGGCCGACGAAGCGGAGGTTTCGCCAATCGGCGAGGGCGTAGATGTCGAAGTCGGTGAAGCTTAGTAGCAGGGAAGCGAAAATCGGCGCGAGAAAGAAGAGAAAGATGATCGCGAGCGCTGGGGCAACGAACCACCAACCGGCGGGTAGGCCCCACAAACGAGGTTGGCTGCCGGTCGGAACTTGTTTTTGAGTTGCGGCCGGCGCAACGTCGGTGATGAGCAAGTACGCCATGCCTCGCGATCGCATTGATTGGATGTGATTTGGCAAAAATGCCGCTAAGCCGCAAGCGGCAGGATCGTAGCGCAGTGTGCCATGCCCACGTCCTCGTGGGTATGGAAGTAATCGGAAAACCTGCCCACGTCGGCGGACCTCCGTGGGCATGGCACGCCTTAATGCTCGAACGTTGGCGACGCCGACTTCCGGGCGAGCATCCAGCGGCGTTTTTCCAGGAGCTGGTTCACTTTATCATCCAGCGCCTTGAGCGCCTCATCCATGTCGGCTCCGCCATTGATCACCGCCTCCGCCGTTTTCACGAATTCGCCGGTCATGATTTGCTCCCACTCAGGCGCGGCGGGCGCGGGCGTGACGTTTTTTAGCTGCTCGTAGAAGGCGGCGAACTTTTTGTCATCGAGCAGGCCGGAATCCTGCCATGCCTTTTGGCCTGGCGGAAGATTGCCGGTAAGCTCGTTGAAACGGATTTGCTGCCGCGGCTGCTGGAGGAACTTGATGAACTCCCAGGCGGCGTCCTTGTGCGGCGAGTTCTTGAACAACACGAGGCTGGCGCCGCCAGCGTTTGAGGAGGCGGGGCCGTGCGGCGGGCGCGGCCAGGGCGCCGTGCTCCATTTGTCTTCCATGCCGGGCGACATGCGTCGGCGAAATTCACCGACGTTCCACGGTCCCGTAATGTACATGGCGAACGTGCCACGCTCGAATTCCTGCCAGACGTTCGAGATGCGGGTGTTCGAGAGCTTCGGCGCCAGACCTTCGCGGAAGATGTTGACGTAGAAGCGGAAGGCCTCGCGGAAACGCTCGCCGCTGAAGTTGCCGTACTGGGCGTTGTCGCGGAGCATCTCGGCGCCGACCTCCAGTCCCAGGATCATCGGCTGCTCGAATTCATTCACCGGCAGCAGGATCGCGTAGCTGCCCGGCGGCTGCCGGGCCTGTACGTCGCGCAGCGCTTGCATCCATTCGGCCCACGTGGCCGGCGGCTTGTCGTGGCCGGCGGCTTTGAGCAAATCGGTACGGTAGAACAACAGCCGCGTGTCCACGTACCACGGCAGGCCCATTGTGAGGCCAGCCACGACGTTGGAGTTCCAGACGCCGGCGAAGTAATCGCGCTTGTCGATGTCGGACGACATCTCAACGCGCTCGGTCAGGTCCTCCAGCGCGCCGAGCGCGGCGAATTCGGCGATCCAGGTGTTTCCGAGCTGACACACATCGGGCAGTGAGTTGCCGGCGAAGGCGGTCAGCAGTTTTTCGTGAGCCGCGTTCCACGGCACCTGCTCGACGCGAATGTGGATGTCCGGATGGGCGGCTTCGAACTCCTGAATGAGCGGCAGGGCGCGTTCGCCTTCAGCCCCCATTGCCCAAAAATCGACCGTTTGCCGCGAGTCCTCGGCAGCGCCGCAACCGGCAAACGGTAAGAGTAGCGCGAGAGCGAGCAGAGAAGATCGCATGCAGCAATTGTGTGGAATGTTTTGAACCGGTTC
Organism: Pirellulales bacterium; assembly: GCA_025935855.1. Taxonomy (GTDB): domain Bacteria; phylum Planctomycetota; class Planctomycetia; order Pirellulales; family Lacipirellulaceae; genus Lacipirellula. Next base: position 4,138 of record JAICUM010000344.1, read on the forward strand.
AAACGAACCGAACGCTAGCGCGTTGCGGCTGATTCTATCAGCCGCGGGGCGCTAGCCCCCGGTTTTGCTACTTGCGATTGCCAACAGGGAAGAGCCCGCTGCATTACTTCACGCCGCAGGATTCGCGAACCACGAGCGACGACTCCAGCGTGACTTTCGCAGGCTCGCGCTCCGGGTCATCGAGCCGCTGGACAAGTAAATCAATCGCCGTGGCGCCCATGTTGGACATCGGCACGCTGACCGTGGTGAGCCGGGGCCGGGTCATCGCCGCGATGCGGGTGTCGTCGAAGCCGACGACGGCCAGGTCTTCGGGCAGCGAATAGCCGGCGGCGATCGCGGCGTCGATGAGGCCGGCGGCCATCTCGTCGTTCGCGGCAAACACGCCGACGCGCTGCTTTGCCCATTGGTCGACGCGTGCTTCGCCGAGTTCGTACGCCGTGTCGTACTGGTAGTCGAGGTGGAACACGTGGTCGGGACCGACTGGCAGTTTGGCTTCGGCCATGACCTCGCGATAGGCGCTGAGCCGCTCCATCGTGTCGATGTTAGTAACCAGTCCGCCGACGAACACGACGCGTGTCACCTGGCAGTCGTTCACGAGGTGCCGCAGCAGAGCGACGGCGCCCTTGCGCTGGTCGATCACGACGCTGTCATGCTCGACGCCGTCGATGTCGCCGTCGAGCACTACCAGCGGGATTTGGATTTTCTCCAGGCTGTCGCGCGTGCGGTCATCGACTTCGGAGATCATGATCGCCAGGCCGTCCACCAGGCCGTGGCTGCCGAGGGCCGTCATTAGCTCGCTGCCGTCGTCGTCCTTCGAGATGACCGACGAGATCATGAGCTGGTAGCCAAGCTCGCGGGCGCGGGCATTGGCGCCGCGGATGATTTCGGAGTAGAACTCGCCGTGCAGGTCCGGAAGCATGAGGCTGAGGATGTGGCTGCGGCGGAGCATCAGCCCGCGGGCGAAGACGTTCGGGCTGTAGCCGAGCTCGCGGATGGCGGATTCGACGCGCTGGCGCGTCTTGGCGTTGACGATGTTGCGGCGGTTGAGCACCCGCGACACCGTGCTGATGGAGACGTTGGCTCTGTCCGCGACATCCTGGATGGAGACAGGCACCTTGTGGTCCTTGAGGAGAAGAAGAACGAGCCGAGATTGGCAGCGCTTTCAGGTGATTATAGATAAGATGAGTCGCGGCGTTCAATCGAGTACGTTGACGAGCGGATCGACCGGGAGGGCG
>JAICUM010000557.1 GCA_025935855.1 Pirellulales bacterium
CCTGGACCTTCGGCATCCTCTTCGCCACCGCCGCGATTGACGTGCTTCTGTACGTGTTCGTTGGCAACGCCCTGATGTGTTACCGCTGCGGCGCCCACTACCGCGGCGTCGCCGACATGGAAACCCACGGCCAGTTCAACCTCGAAACCCACGAAAAATACCGCCAACTCGCCGCCCGCACCCAAACATCCCCCTCCCTCGAAGGGAGAGGCTAGGGGAGGGATTGCTTCCTCCAGTCTCAGCCTCCAGCCTCCAGTCTCCAGCCTTCCCTCAATGGACGCCGAACAGCTCCGCATCGAAGAAGACCTGCGCGGCCTCCTCGGCGGCGACGTCCACTGCGACGACCTGTTCGTCCAGATGTACGCCAGCGATGCGAGCATCTTTGAAATCCCGCCCCTGGGCGTCGTCCGTCCGCGCTCACGAGAAGACGTAGCCGCCGTCGTTCGCTACGCCGCCGAGCGAAACATCCCGCTCTTCCCGCGCGGCGGCGGCACTGGCCTGGCCGGCGACTCGCTTGGCCGTGGCCTGGTACTCGACTTCTCCCGTTTCCTGCGCCGCATTCTTGAAGTTCGCGAAGAGTCCGTCGTCGTCCAACCCGGGGCCATTCTCGGCCAACTCAACGCCCGGCTTGCCAACCAAGGCCGCTGCTTCGGCCCCGACCCGGCCACCAGCGACGTAACCACCCTCGGCAGCGTCATCGCGCTGGACGCCTCAGGCAGCCACTGGCCCGCCTACGGCTCGGCGCATCGACACGTCTTGGAACTCGAAGTCGTCCTCGCCGACGGCCGAATCGCACGCCTCGCGCGGCATCAACCCAATCCGGCCGCCACGCTCGAAGCGTCCCCAGGCGAATTCCTCGCCGCGGGCCTCGCCGACATCGCCGCTCGCCACCACGACGCGATCACCCATCGCCGCACCAAGAGCCTCCTCGATCGCAGCGGCTACCGCTTACGAGACATTGCCGCGGACTCCGCGGGCGGCGAAATCGATCTCGCCCGCTTCCTTACCGGCAGCGAAGGCACGCTCGCCATCGTCACCGAAGCCACGCTCGAAACTTCGCCAATTCCCGAGCACCTCGGCTGCATGCTGCTCTTCTTTACGTCGCTGGAAAGCGCCGCCCTCGCCGCCGCCGAGCTCTCCAAAGAAAAAATCCGCGCCTGCGATCTCATGGATCGCCGCCACCTGAGCCTCGCGCGCGAAACCGACCCGCGTTACGAATTCCTGATCCCCGCCGAAGCCGAGGCCGTGCTGCTCGTCGAATGCGACGGCCCCTCGGCCACCGAGGTCCGCGACGCCCTAAAATCCTTCGCCGCACGGCTGCAAGACGAGCTCAAGCTCGCCTCCGGCGTTCACTTCGCCCTCGACCGGTTCGACCAACAACTCCTCTGGCATCTCGCCCGTCGCTACGCGCCCACCCTGTACCGCCTCCGCGGCAGCTCTCGTCCGGCTCCCTACGTCGAAGACATCGCCGTCCCCCCGGCCAAACTCGCTGACTTCCTCCGCCGCGCGCTCGATTCCTTGCGCCGCCTGCAAATCACTGCCTCGGTTTTCGGCCACGCCGCTCACGGCGAACTGCACATCCGTCCGTTCGTCGATCTGACGGCCCCGAACGAAGTCGCCAGGCTCCACGATCTCGCGGCCGAGCTGTACGGCCACGTCTGGGAATGCCACGGCACGATCAGCGGCGAACATGCCGAAGGCTACAGCCGCACGCCCTACGTGGCCGGCCAGCACGGCCCGCTGCTCGCCGCCTTCCGCGAGGTGAAACAGCTCTTCGACCCGCGCGGCATCCTCAACCCCGGTAAAAAAGTCCCAGCCGACAACGTCGCCGCCGAGGCGCCGCTCCGACGGATCATCTACTCGCCCGCCGAACACGTCGCCTCCAACGGCAGTGCGCCGACGAATGGGCAGCTCAATCGTTCGCTCACCCCCACGCAGCTCATCCCGCTGCAGCTCGATTGGAATTCCGAGGAAATCACCTACGCCGCCCGCCAGTGCAATGGCTGCGGCTTCTGCCGCACGCAAAAAGAAAACGTGCGGATGTGCCCCACGTTCCACCCCGCGCCGCGCGAGGAAGCCGCTCCGCGCTCAAAGGCAAATCTCGTCCGCGGCCTGCTCACCGGCAGCCTCGCGGCGAACACGGCGCTCGACGACGCCTTCAAAGAAGTCTGCGACCTGTGCGTCCACTGCCACATGTGCCGCCTGGAGTGTCCGTCGAACGTCGATATCCCCAAGCTCATGGTCGAAGCCAAGGGCGCGTTCGTCGCCACCAACGGCCTGCAATCGCAAGACTGGTTCGTCGCCAACATCGACCGCCTGTCGCGCCTCGCCGCCCGCATGCCGCGCCTCGCGAACTGGGCCGTGAAGAATCGCGCCGCCCGCTGGCTCCTGGAGCGCTCCCTTGGCATCGCTCAGGGCCGAAAGCTCCCGCGCCTCGCCAGGCGTCCCTTCCTGCAAACCGCCGTCCAGCGTCGCCTCGCCCGGCCCACTCGCGGCCCCGGCGAGAAGGTGCTCCTCTTCCTCGATACCTTCGCCAACTACTACGACGTGCAGCTCGCCCAGGCCCTCGTCGCGGTGCTGGAGCACAACGGCATCGGCATCTATATCCCCGATCGCCAGCTCGAAGCCGCGATGCCGATGATCTCCCAAGGCGTCCTCGCCCCCGCGCGCAGCATCGCCGAGCGCAACGTCGCGCTCCTGGCCGAAGCCGTCCGCCAAGGTTACACCATCATCTCCACCGAACCCTCCGCGGTGCTCGCCCTGAAACGCGAATACCTCAACCTCCTCGGCGACGACTCCGACGCCCAGCTCGTCTCCGAGAACGTCATGGAAGCCTGCCACTACCTCTGGCGCTGGCATCAAAAAGGCCGCCTGCAGCTCGATCTCAAGCCGCTCGACATGACCGTCGGCTACCACGCCCCGTGCCACATGAAGGCCCTCGAAGTCGGCACGCCCAGCCTCAACCTGCTCGGCCTCATCCCCGGCCTGCGCGTTCGCCCCGTGGAAAAGGGATGCAGCGGCGCCGCTGGCCTCTACGGCTTCCAGCGAAAGAATTACCGAACCAGCCTCCGCATCGGCCTGCCGCTCATCACCGAGCTTCGCACCGCGGGGTTCCAAGCCGGCGTCACCGAGTGCAGCACCTGCCGCATCCAAATGGAACAAGGCGCCGCCATGCCCACCATCCATCCCGTAAAGCTCCTGGCCCTCGCCTACGGCCTGATGCCCGAGCTGCGCACGCTGCTCAGCAGCCCGGCCGA